>JBBQPO010000016.1:0-43043 GCA_038217285.1 Chthonomonadales bacterium | reverse complement strand
ATAGATTCACCACACAACCCAACAATTCCTTTGGTTTGGAAGGCGACTTTTCGGCCGCGCTTCTAGCAGCCGCAGCGCGAAGGGCAGACTCAAGCCGACCTCCCGAGCACGCGCCAGCCCGACCACGCGTATCTGCGGCAGGGGATGGGTGGCGATCTGGAGCAGTTCGGCAGAATCCCGGCGAAAGAGGTCGGTATGACCAGCGATCCAGAGGCCGAGTAACAGCCCGAAGAGAGGATTGGCGCTCCGCAGGAATTCGCTTATATCGGCCAGTTGCAGAAAGGCTGCCTGCATCGGTACGTCGTCCAGCAGACGCAGCGTCAGATTTGCGTTGCCCGTCGCTCCGATGGCGGCAAACACCTCACGCCAGAAGGCGGTCCGATGCTTCGGCAGCAGCGACCCGAGGAGAATCGCCTGTCTCAATCTCGGCCACTGTTCGTCCGATGCCTCGGCCACCACTTGCAGCAGAGAGGCCGGAGGCAGGACCGAGACGATCTTCTCGAGCGCAGCCGGCGGCAACAGGGGAATGAGGAACGGATTGGCCTCCAACTGCCCGGCCATCGCCCAGCTATCGAACTCGCATCGGTCGAATAGGGCCAGCGCGTCGGGCGCCGCGAAGGCTGTGAGAAGCGCTGGCGTCGCCTCATTCGCAGCCAGGAGCGCGGTCCATATGATCGCGATGTCGGGCAGAGGCGTCTGACTGCGCGCCAGAATTCGCCAGCTTACCTCCCGTACCCATGGATCCTCGTGACTGGTCAGAGACCAGAGTGTTCTGGGCGGAATCGCCTGAGTCGCCATGCCTGCGGCGACAGCCTGCGCCGCGCTCTCGCGCAGCCCGGCAGGCAAGGCGGCGAGCGCGAACAACCATTCCGGCAACTGCAGCGGGAGCAACTTCCCAAACACACTCCGCGCCCAGGCTTCGAAGATGGGCCGTCCTGTGCCGTAGAGGGCGACTGCGGTGCCCGCAGGGACATCCTGGCCGGACAGATCGGGAAAGTGCGCGATCAGCAGGGCGAACGACAGGGCAGCCTTGCGCGGGACAGCGCCTCTGACGAGTCCGTTCGCGATCTTGTAGAGCCGCGTGGCGAACGCTGTCATCCAGCGCGACGTGCTCTCCTGTGCCGCGATGAAACGGGCGATAGTCTCACGTTGTCGGCGCGTCCCGCCAACGTAGGTTTCGGCCACGACATCCGCCGCTACATTTCGGCCGGCCTCCAGCATTGCGGCGACCTGCCTCGCGGCGACCGAGCGGAGGAGCGGCGACTCGGAGGCGAGGAACTGTGCCAGCATTCCGTCGTTGAGGACTGGCAAAGGCGCTGTTATGTTACGCAGCATCTTGCAGGAGGCTTCCCAGGTCTGCCATGGCAGCCGGGGCGTGGTGAAGAGTTGCTGCGCCAGTTCGGGATAGCGGTCCCAGAGTTCCGGATGCCGTTCTTCCCTTGTTCGAAGCGACAGACCACGGCGCGCAACGCTGTAGCTGCCCCGACCGTGAGCCTGCTGTTCGAAGCGCGTTCCGCCGCCGTAGAGCAGATCCATGGAGATCCATTGAAGGCGCGGATCCAGATTCGTCTGGGCCTGCCCGGCTTCGATCAGCATCTGCGCGGCCGTACGGACATAGACTTCCGGATCCTGCAGCGCCAGCGTTCGCATCAGCCGTCGGCCCCTCCGTTTCATATAGCCCAGTGTGTCGCGGCTAGGAGGCGCGCCGAGCAGGAGGGGCCGCGCTGGCTCCGCGACGTTCATCGGCAGGAACAGTTCGTTCCACCGATGCGCGACCGTGAGGCACGCGATATCGCCAACGACCTTCATAGAGTGGGCCTCGTCCGCCATAAAGGAGCCTGCCAACTGTGGCCGGGCAGGATCCGAGATATCGAAGATACGAAGGCCCCCGTTGTTCCGATCCGAGTACCCTCTCTTTCCTACACCCACATAGACGTAACGGCCCTCAACCGCAACATCCTGAACGTTTCCAACGGCGACGAAAGCGACGCGCTGGGCCGCAGTGAAATTCGGCGGAGCCAGATCGATGACGGCAAGGCCCGTCTGATCGTCGGGCCCGGTATTGCTGCCGTGCGTACAGGCGACGTAGGCGTAACGGCCCTGGATCACCAGTCCTGTGGCAGGAGGAAGATCAAGCGTATGAATCTGTCGCGGCTGAAGGGGATCGGAAATATCGGCGATAACCAGGCTCGTTCGGAGGTTGCCCTGCGGCGGGGTGCTGATGACATAGACGTGGCTGCCTGCGATCTGCACGGCGATGGGATCCTTCACGTGGAGGCGACCCAGCAGACGCAACTGATCGCGCCGAGAGGCATCGACCAGTTGGAGTCCGGGACTGCGGGGCTGCATCGTCGCCACACAGATCGTGGAGCCAGCTACGGCGAGCCGTATACCATTTGAGATCAGGATTTCGGACTCTTTCTGCGGGTGACCCGGATCCGAGACGTCGTAACAGTAGAGTTTTCCGGGAGCGTTCTCTGCCGTACCCTGGAGCAGGAACATTTTCGTACCTGCGACCACGACATCTGACAGGCCGGGTAGTTTTATGTGCGTGACGACAGTCGGCATCGCGGGGATCGTCATATCGACGATGTACAACCCCGGAGAATTCCAGTAAACACTGATGAGGTAGGCATATTTACCGTCGTAGTCGAGGCGACCAACCTGGTTGATCTGCCCTTCCAGAGGAGAGACAGGCAGCGAGAGGGTGTGTTTTGGCAAGGCTGCCGTATCCAGGCGCGCAAGAAGGGCAGCCGTCGGCCCGACCGGCACCGAACCCTCTGCGGCTTTAACAAGGCGTTTGAAATCCGCCCAAAAACCATAGACGAGCGGTGCTTTACGGATAAAATGGAGCAGATCTTCCTGTGCGGCATGCAGCATTGCCTCGACGCCGATCACCTGCAACTGTGCCTGGACACGGGCGAAGAGGGGCCGGTCCGGCGACTCTTTTCGGGCCATAAGAGGACTTCCTCTCAGAACGGCAATTCATTGCCGGGAATAGGGCACGAGGCGATGCACCATGATGGATTTCATAATCTGTGGTCACACCCGTCGCGCGACATCGCGTAGGAAGGGGTATTAGAGGGCGCGTCTCGCCACTAAGCCACCTCGGAACCGGCGTCGGTCACTGTAGGCGGTAGGGGCATACTAGTTGTTTCACCTAGTGTGGACTACGTCTCCTCAGCGCCGAAGGGGCAACAACTAGTATGCCCCTACCGCTGAGTAGAATCGATGTCCGGTGATGTGAAACAGGCTTGACGGCAGCCACGGCGAAACACCGCAGTCTGATTGCTGGCTAAACTCGCCCTCTAATTCGGAAAATCCGTTTGTGAACAAAAGTTGTTCCTCTGTTTGTCCACTCCAGCCAGTATATCACAACCGGAAACGACGTTCAAGAGATTGTGCTGATTTTTATTCACCACCCAGGGTCAGCCTCTGCCCCACGAGGAGGAATTGAGGGCGTGGGTATGCAATTGGAGGGTATGAAAGTACGCTGGACGGAAGAGAGCCTGCGGCTGCGACTGACGCCGTCGGAACTGGCACAGTTGGAGGCGCGCTACCCCATCGACACGACGTTGAATCTGGGAGCGGCCGGTGGTTGGCGGGTCGAACTGATGGTGGCAGAGGCGGATACGACGTTGACGCAGTTGGGCGCGACGCTGCGTATCTCTCTCGCGCCGGTCGATCTTCTGCGGCTGTTGGGACCGGACGTGGAGGGAGTCTATTTCGAATCGGACGGCGTGCGCTACTATGTGGAGAAGGATTTTCCCTGCGCGCATCCCCGCGCCATCGAGGCACTGGAGCCGAAGACGGAAACCTTTCCCGCGCCGGACGACTTCGAGGAGCGTAAGGTCGGCTAGGCAGCCGACGCAAAGGAACACTATGGGAAGTGAGGAACGCGAGTATTGAAGATTACCGGATATCGAACCTATGTCGTCGGCACCCCCTGGCGCAACCTGACCTATCTGATACTGGAAACGGATGAGGGGCTGACAGGCGTCGGGGAGGCACGGGTTCTGGGAAAAACGCATACGGTCCTGGAGTTTCTGAAGGATTCAAAACGGCACTTTATCGGGCATGAGGTCACGGACATCGAGGCGCTCTACCGCCGGTTCACCCTCCTCGACTTCGGCTCTCCTGGCGAGGTCGTGATGACGGGGCTGGCCCTGGTGGAGATGGCCTGTTGGGACATTCTCGGCAAGAAGGCCAACCTACCGGTCTACCAACTGATCGGCGGCAAAGTGCGCGATAAAATTCCGGCCTACGCCAACGGCTGGTATACCGGGGAGCGCACCCCGGAAGCCTTCGCGGCGGCGGCGCAGAAGGTGGTGGCGAAAGGCTACAAGGGTCTGAAGTTCGACCCGTTCGGTAACGGCGATCTGGAGTTGACCCGCAAAGAGTACTATATGTCGCTGGCGATCATCGAGGCGGTCTACTCCGTGGTTGGCGACGAGGTGCAGATGTTCATCGAGATGCATGGCCGGTTTGCGCCGCATCAGGCGGTCGAGATCGCGCGGGCCATCGAGAAATATCATCCGGGGTGGATCGAAGAGCCGTGTCGTCCGGAAGACCTGCCCGCCCTGCGATACGTCATGGACCACACCGACATTCCCATCGCGACAGGGGAGCGCCTCTACCACGCCCAGCAGTATCGTGAGCTGCTGGCCAATCGGCTGACGCATATCATTCAGCCCGACCTGAACCAGTGCGGTGGTCTGTTGGAGACGAAGAAGATCTGTTCGACTGCCGAAACCTACTCCATCATGGCGGCCCCGCATAACGTCGGCGGAATCGTCACGACGGTGGCGACGCTGCACATGCTGGTCGGCCTTCGCAACGGCAAGATCCTGGAACACTTCAACGACTTCGTCGATTCCCAGATCAAGACGTGCGGTTCGCCCTACCCGGAAGTCGTGGACGGCTATTTCGGCGTGCCTGGAGGACCCGGATGGGGCCTGGAGATCAACGAAGAGTTCCTTACCAGTCAGGCACCGCCATCCGAAGACGGTATCTACCGAGACCCCGGCCTCAACATGTTTGTCAATGCAGAGTGGAACAAACGCTCGTCGTAGATCAAGTAGCCGCTTAACAAGAAAAAGAAAACAGACAGCCACGGAAATGCGTTTGAGGCATTTCCGTGGCTGTCTGTTTTGATGAGTTTTCTCCTCAAACGGTTTTTGTGGATCACAGACAGCGCCTATTTCTGGAAGTCGTATGCGGCGTTGTGGTGCAGGTAGTCTATCGGACCTTCTACGAATAGGGCGTTGGTTTTCAGGTCAGGGTGCTGGAAAAACGCCTCGGTGTCTTTGGGGAATCGGATGCGTTCATGGTCGTTCCACCAGCGAATCCAGTGGATCATGGCGATCATGGGACGTGGGGTGGGGGTGCGATTGGGCATTCCGCGATGCCAGAGCCGGATGTCACGGATCAGGACGCCCCCGCAGCGCAAGGAAGGCTGCACCGGTGGACGAGCCGACCGCTGGCGCTCCAGCGCCTCCTCCGGCACTTTGATGTCGCCGCGCACGTCGCTGAGGGTCGTGTCGTGGTGCGTTCCGGGCCACAACTCCGTGCTGCCGTTTTCCGGCGTCATATCGACGACCGGGATGTTGACCACGAAGCCGAAAGAGGGAGTCGCGGTTTCGAGGTCGGGCCATAGCTGCGGCACATCCGGGTGCACTGGTTGCATGCGCTCTCCGGGCAGCGCCGTGTTGCCGCTATAGAAGTTGTTCTTCAGGCCGGAGCCGAGCATCGCTTTCGTGACCTGGATCACGAGGTCATTCAGCAGCACGTCCCGGAAGAGATAGGGCGGAAACGGCGGGGGGTCTTGCTGCACGTTTCCCGCGTTGAAGTTGAACGGAGCGTCCTCTCGGGCGAGAATCGTGGCGAGATCCTCCTGCATCTTTTCGCGCAAGGTCGCGAGGTGGGTAAGGTCCACCACATCGTTCAACACGACGAAGCCGTCCTGGTGCAACGCGCTGCGTGCCTCCTGCAGCTTCTCCGCCGTCATCTTGCCGGATCGCTTCTCTTCCGGCGTGAAATTCAGTGCGATCGTCATTGAACGTTGTACTTTTCAGGGGGTTGTTGGGGCGACAGATTGATTGACGAGATGGTCCAGAAAGAACTCCATCATCCGCGAGAAGTTGACGCCGGTATGCCCTTGATCCGGGCCGATCTGGAGGTCGTAGGACTTCCCGGCGCGGCTGAGCGCCTGGATCAACTGGTAGGTGTTCGTGGGGTGGACGTTGTTGTCCGCCGTGCCGTAGTAGAGCTGCAGATAGCCCTTCATATCCGCGACATGCGTCATGGCGGACCCGAAGTCGTAGCCCTCCTTGTTGTCGTCGGGCATCCCCATGAAGCGCTCGGTATAGACGCTGTCGTAGTTGCGCCAATCCGTCACGCTGGAGGAGGCGCTGGCAGCGCGAAACACGTCGGGATAACGCAGCAGCGCCATGACGGAGGCGTAGCCCCCGTAGGAGCCCCCAAAGATCCCGACATTTGCGCCATCGACGTAAGGGCGCTGCCGCAGGAACTTGACGCCCGCCGCCTGATCGTCGATCTCCGGTCTGCCATGATTGCGATAGAGCGCGTCCTTGAACGCCTTGCCCTGACCCTCCTGACCACGGCCGTCGAACTCCGCGATCAGAAAGCCGAGCCCGGTGCGCATGTTCGGAGGCGCGAAGTTCTCGCGGTCGGCAACGCCGACTCCCGGTCCTGCGTAGACCGAGACGAGCAACGGATACCGTTTCGACGGGTCGAAGTTCGCTGGTTTGTACAGCACTCCATAGCAGTTAGATTTGCCGTCTGCCGCCTTATAGGTAAAGGTTTCGCCGGGCTGAAAGCCTTTGGCTGTCAGAGTCGTGAGGTCGGCCTGCCCGAATCTCTCGACGATCTTGCCGTCCCTATCGACCAGGCGGGTCATGGGCGCGACATCATGGGCCTGCGCCACATCGATGAAACTCTTGCTATCCGGTGCGATCTGGACCCGGTGCGTGTAGGTGGGGTCGGTGAGGCTTGTTTCGCCCGACCCATCGAGTTTTACACGATGGAGTTGGAACTTGTACGGGCTGTCGCCATCGCGCGCCATGTAGAATACGGTGTTGTTCGCTTCGTCTACCCGTGCAATCGTCGAAACCTCGAACGGATGCTGGGTCAACGTGGAAAGGAGCTTGCCGGTCAGGTCGTAGAGGTAGAGATTGCGGAAGCCGGTGCGTTCGGAGATCCAGAGGAAGCGCTTGCCGTCGGAGAGGAACTGCATGGTCGGCAGGTTTTCCGTCCAACTGGCAGGCCACGTCTCCCGCACGATGACGCGGCATTTTCCGGTCGTCGGGCTGCACGCCACGTACTCCATGATGTCCTGCTTGCGGTTGGTCCGGTGCAGCAGGAGTTCCGTGCCGTCCGGCGACCAGTCCACTCCGTAGATATAGTGCCCGACCGTTGAATCGGCGAACGGTTTGCCGTCTCGGGCATCTACAGTGAGGCTCTGCTTCGTGCGGGTGTCGTAGATCAGGATGTCCGCGATCGGGTTCGGCGCGCCTGCCTTCGGATAGGCTTCCACATCCAGCGTATCCTGGGTCTGGAGCGTATTCATGGCAAGGTAGTAGTCCGGAACCTTGCTCTCATCGAATCGGTAGAACGCCACGCGCTTGCTGTCGGGCGACCACCACATGGCGGTGACCTGATCCAGTTCTTCCCCGTAGACCCAACTGGCGGTGCCGTATTTGATGCGCGCCGCTTTGCCGCCATCCTGCGTGATCTGTACGGGATTGGCGTCGTCGCCATCGCTGAGCCAGAGGTTGTTGT
The DNA here is from genome assembly GCA_038217285.1 of Chthonomonadales bacterium. Lineage (GTDB taxonomy): Bacteria > Armatimonadota > Chthonomonadetes > Chthonomonadales > Chthonomonadaceae > JANXLO01. The sequence continues at coordinate 35,243 of JBBQPO010000016.1, read as the reverse complement.
CTTTGTAGAACGCCTTTCGTTTGCCGTCCGGGGAGGTCGCCGAGGCGAACTGTCGGCCTCGCTCCGGCCCTCCCCCTCCGCTGCGTCTGCGGCCTCCACCCGGCACAACGCCTTTCACCGACTGTGCGACCTCCGTGGCCTGATGAGTCGTCAGGTCGTAGCGGTAGTTCTTGCCGCCCTTCGCGTAGCCCACCGCCTTCCCGTCCTCAGCCCACACCACACTGCCGACACCGCTGCTATAAAAACTGCTCAGAGCCGCATTCAGGTCCTGGCTGGCCTGCTGGAATCGGGTGTAGGCTGGCATGGTTTTGAGCCGATCCTGCGCGCCTACTCGTCCAGGGAACAGGGTGAGGAGGAGTGCTGCCAGTCCGATGATTCGCTTAATTCCGATTTGTCTCACGCTCGATCTCTCCTGCTCAGGGTGTTTCCGGCTTGTGGGCGGGGGTGACTGCGATAATGTCGACCAGACCTGGCGCGAGCCCCGATGGGAGCGCGGGGTAGCCGGTATCCGGGCGTACCGTGACGACCTTGATACGGAGGCGCGGACTGATTTCGTGCAGCCGCGCGGCGATGCCGAAGCTGCTGTCGCTGTGCATCGCGCCGTTGATCTGAAGGATCTGCCGACCCCGGTTGGCACGAACGGTGCGGGCGATCGAGTCGGCCATCGTTGCGTCCCACAGGCCCTGGGCCTGTTTCAACAGTGCGGGGTCCGGCATACCGGGCTGCGCGACAGGAGCGGGCTTGCCGGGCGCGGAATCGTGGTTGCCCCCGAAAATCTCCGTCAACTGGCGGTCGTATTCTGGAGGTAGCGTCATGGCATAGGGCAGGGGAGCGAGATAGGTGCGGGACGATTTCGGCAGATCCGTCAACGCCGTCTGGCCTTTTCGGCTCACGATGTTGACATATCGGCGCGGCGCATTGGCCGCCACCACCGGTATCCGATGCTCCCGGCAGAACTCGATGAGGGGACGATAGTCCTCCTTGTAGTTCGGCCAGGGACGGGCCGACTGGAGGAAGTGCGTCTCGGTGATATAGCCGTGCAGATACTCGTCGAGGACTCCCTGCACATCCCGCTCGAACATCTCCAGCGAAAGCGTCAGGCGGGGCCGCTGAGCATAGAGACGTTCCAGCAGGGCACGTTCCAGAGCATGCGCCTGCCGGTCGTCGTGCTGCTCCCCGAAAAACACGACATCGGCACCAGCCAACTCTTTCGCTGCAGCATCGAGCGTACTCGGCACACCGTTTGAATAGAGTTGGTACGCTGGCGCGGGCGGCGCCGTTTGGCTCTGGGCAGGCAGAATCGTCCCCAGGGCAAGGGCGGCCACCCATCCAACGATAGGAACGATATGCATTATCACTCTCCATCCCAACGAGATTACGCCGCTACATTCCTCGTTGGTGCGGCCCTTTCCTGCCTCCCAGAGCCTTCCAAGAGTGTGTTCCCGAAATCATGCATTTCCCGGCTGTAAATCTAATTTATGTGGTCGAAAGACATCCGGCGACCATGTCGTGCGAACTGGTATAATGGAAGGTATGGAAATGCAGACTTTGCTTACTTCGTCGCTGTCGCTTCGGACTCCCGTCGTGGCGGCATCGGGAACGTTTGGGTATGGGAACGAGGTGCGCGACCTGGCCGATAGTACGGAGTTAGGCGCCCTGATCACGCCGACGTTGACGCTCTGGCCTCGTGATGGAAACCCGATGCCCCGCACGGTCGAGGCCCATGCTGGAATGCTGCATGCACTCGGCCTGCCCAATCCCGGCCTGGAGAGTTTTGTTCGAGAGACCGCGCCGACAATGCGAGAACGACCGTATCCTGTGGTCGTCAGCGTGTGGGGAGATAGTCTGGCTGAGTGGGAACAACTGGCGGAGGCGTTGACTGCGACAGGAACGGTGGCTGCGCTGGAGTTGAACCTGACGGCTCCCGAACTTCTCTTCGCCGAACGTTCCACGGCGCCACCCCTCTCCGAAGCGCGGCAGTTGGAGCTGTTGACTGCGGTCGTCTCGACAGTGCGTCGCGCTACCACTTTACCGCTGATCGCAAAACTCCCGGCGGTAGGAATGGAGATTGGTGTGGCGGCGCGAACGGCGGAGCAGGCGGGCGCGGATGGGATCGCAGTGTCGCAGGCGTTTCCCGGAGTCGCGGTTCGCTTGAGCGCTCGATCTTTCCGACTGCCGGGCGTTGTCGGCGGGCTGTCGGGGCCTGCCATCAAACCGCTGGCGCTCTATCAGGTCTGGCGCGCCGCCCAGTGCGTACAGATACCGATCCTTGGCTCCGGAGGCATTATGACGGCGGACGACGCCCTTGAGTTCCTGATGGCAGGCGCGTCCGCCGTCGCCGTCGGCGTCGCCAGTCTCATTCATCCTGCGGCGGTGGACCACATCGCGGGCGACCTCCGTCGATACCTGGTCCACCACGGTATCGACAGCCTTACTTCCATCATCGGAGTGGCCTTGCGTCAGCCGTGATGAACGAACACGTGCATAATGTCGTTGTACATCACCAGGATAAATAGAACGCCGATGATAGAGATTCCGACCAGTTGCGCCGTGTAGACCTCTTTGGTTGACAGCTTGCGGCGGCGCAGACCCTCCCACGCCAGCAGCATCAGGTGCCCCCCATCCAGTATCGGAATTGGAAAGAGGTTGATGATTCCGAGGCTGATACTCAACATAGCCGCATGGTAGGCGACCTGCCGCGGACCTTCCTTGCTATCTTCGTGAATCTGTCGGGTGATCCGAATGATTCCGCCGGCGTTCTCACCCACGTCTTTACTGAAAAGCCCGGTAAATGTTCCCACGACGAGTTGCTGGACAAGGTCCGTCCCCACGCGAACAGACATAACCGGGGAGTACTGTTTCCACAGTATCTCACTGCGAGGAACGATGCCAATAAGACCGCCCGTCTTCTTTACGGGTTTCCCATCGACGATCATGGTGACCTGTCCGGCCTCGGGGCGAACGACTTTGGTCAGGCGCTCAGAACCGCGGAGGACGGTAATCGTCAGCGACTTGCCCAGGCCCGCGTGAATCGTGTCCACCATGCTCATACCATCGGTAATGACCGTGTTGTCGATCTGAACGATCTTGTCACCGGGCTTGAGGCCCGCCCTAGCCGCAGCCTTCTTGGGACTGATCCCATCGATCGTATTATAGATTTTAGCATCGTAGGGCAGGCCGGTGGTAACGCCCATGACGCAGAAGAGCAGGTAGCCGAAAGCCAGGCTCACAAAGGGACCCGCGAAGATCGTGGAGGCGCGCTGCCAGAGCGGTTTCTGGTTGTAACCATTCGGGTCCGGGACGTAGTTTTCGGCATCGAGCACGGCTTGAATGTACTTATGTTCTTCGGCATTGATACCGGTCGTCAACAGAAGGTCGTTCAGGTCGCTGCGCCCTTGCGGCAGGAGCTTGCCATCGGAACTGATCGCCTGATCCACGGTGGAGCGCACGGTAGTGGAGACAAGATCGACATCGACCGCAGCCACCCTGGCCTCATCGAGGCCGATCAGAAAGATGCCCTTACCGGTGGTGCTGAGCGTAAGCGAACCGTTTGTGAGATCCTCCGGCTCCATACCTGCGATCTTGACGAAGCCTCCGAGCGGAATGCTGCGGATATTATACTCCGTGCCGTTGCGCGTGCCCAGGCGGAAAATTCGCGGTCCAAAAAACAGCGAGAAATCATCTACCCGCATTTTGCAGAGTTTCGCCACGATATAGTGGCCCCACTCGTGCGCGATCACCAGTATGCTCAGTACAGCGAGCAGATAAGCGGCGGTTCGTATCATATCCATAATGAGGAAAGGCTCCTTGTAATTGACTTACTTCAGTGCGTCGTTCCGTCTTCCATAACGGATCGTCGCGCCCACACATCGGCTTCCAGGATATTCGGCAGGGTCGGGAGCACGGGGGTATGGCTCTCCATCGCTCGTTCGACCCGTCGCATAATCTCCAAATACGCTATCTTGTGATCCAGAAACAGCCCGACGGCGGCTTCATTAGCGGCATTCATCACCGCAGGCAGTGTGCCGCCAGTGCGCACAGCATGGCGGGCCAACGCGAGCGCCGGGAATTTCGCCTCGTCGGGGGCCTCGAAGGTGAGGTTGGCGTAGGCGCTAAGCTCCATGCGCGGAAGGCCCGTATCGACGCGCTCCGGGTAGACCAGCGCATACTGGATCGGCAGCCGCATATCGGGAAGACCCAACTGCGCGAGCGTCGAACCGTCTGTAAAGCGGACCATGCTATGCACGATAGACTGCGGATGAACTACCACTTCGACATTCTTGATCGGCACGTCGAACAGCCACTTCGCCTCGATGACTTCCAGGGCTTTGTTCATTAGCGTCGCCGAGTTGATCGTCACCAGGCCCCCCATGCTCCAGATCGGATGCTTCAGCGCCTGTTCCGGGGTGACATGCGACAGCGCTTCGCGGGGTACGGTGCGGAAGGGACCGCCGGAAGCCGTCAATAAGATCCGTTCGATGCTGCGTTCCGGCGCGCCCTGCAGACATTGGAAGATCGCCGAGTGCTCGCTATCGATGGGCAAAATCGTCGCGCCACGGGCTTTCGCCAGAGCCATCGTCGGCTCTCCGGCGGCGACCAGAACCTCTTTGCTGGCGAGCCCGATGTCTTTGCCGGATTCGAGCGCCGCGTGGGTGGGCGCGATTCCAATGGCTCCGGCTACCGCGACGACGATCAGATCCGCTTCCGGCAGCGAGGCGAGGGAGCACATGCCTTCGACGCCGACGAGGACGTTCGGACTCCAGCCGAGGGCCGCGAGCCGCTCCAGCAGGTCCGGTCGCCGCGCCTCATTACCTATCGATACGTAAGGAACCTGGAACTCATTCGCCTGCGCGGCAAGAAGTTCCGCATTTCCGTTGGCAGCCAGACCGACGATCTGAAATCGGCCTGGCAGCCGGCGAGCGACATCCAGCGCCTGGGTGCCGATGGAGCCCGTCGAACCGAGAATAACCAGTCGTTTCATCGTGGGTTAATGTCCCGTGCTCGGCGGCGCGTTCTGTTTAAGATAGTCGATGAGTTTCAGACGATCCGCCTCTTTCCATTTGGGAGCCGTCTTTTCGAGGATCTTCCCGAACGCCTCGATCTCCTCCGAGGAGCCGGGGTAGCCGATGTTCTGGTTTTTGGGCATGACGTTCGAGTCGGCGAGTTTCTTGCCTTTGGCGTCGAGGATGGCATAGAAAGGCAGGCCGGACTTTTCGCCGCCGAGCGTCTTCATGATGGCGACGCCACCGGGGTTCTCATCGGTCGCGACCTTCGGGCCGTTCTCCATCACATCGAGGTTTACCATTACGTAGTTGGCCGCGAAGGCCGCCTTGAAATCGGGTTTGTCTAAAACGGCATCCAGCCGCTTGCACCACCCTCACCAGGTCGCATGGAACATCACCAGAATCGGCTTACGCTCCTTTTTCGCCTGTTTATAGGCGGCGTCCAGGATCGTCTTCGCCTCTGCTGGTTTGCTGACAATGGGGGGCGTCTGTGCAGGCGTCTCCTGCGCAGCGACCGTTGCCGGTGTTCCGACCAGAGCGAGGGGGGATAAAACAGACAGAGCCGCCACAACGGGCAGCCAACTCAGTTTACGCATCATATTCTCCTTCTGTGGTGTGGGCGAACATACAAGTTGTCAGGCAGGGTTCTCCGAATTTGCGCCGAGTCCGCCGAATTTGCGGACGCGTTTCGCGTAGTTGGCGAGAGCGGCGACGAGCTCGGCGCTGTCGAAGGCAGGCCAGCAGGTCGGGGTGACGTAGATTTCGCTGTAGGCGGTCTGCCACAGCAGAAAGTTGGAGAGGCGCATCTCCCCAGCCGTGCGAATCAGTAGGTCGGGGTCGGGAATGTCCGGAGTGTAGAGATGGGCGGCGATCGCGGCTTCGTCGATCAATTCGGGCGTGATTTCGCCGCGCTGCACTGCCCTCGCCAGGGCCTGAACCGCATCTACGACTTCGCTTCGCCCGCCATAGTTGATCGCGATATTGAAGGTCAGGCCGCTAAAATCGACGGTGCGCTCTGCCGCGGCCATAAATTCGGTGCGGAGATCGGTCGGCAGATCGCTCATTCGTCCGGAGACACGCACCCGGATCCTGTTCTCGATCAGCTCCTCGATCTCGGACTGCATGGCATACAGCATCAGGGTCATCAGGCCACCGACCTCGTCCTGAGACCGTCGCCAGTTCTCGGAGGAGAAGGCATAGACCGTCAGATACGGGATGCCCAGATCGTCGCAGGCATAGACGATCTCCTTGAGCATCCGGTAGCCCTGATAGTGTCCCACGAGCCGATCCTGCCCTTGCTCGGTGGCCCATCGACCGTTGCCATCCATGATGATGGCGACATGGGTCGGGAGACGCTGGGGATCAAGACCGGCCTTTTCCGGCGTAAGGGGCCGTTCGTACATGCTTGGCCTCGCTCAGACTTCCAGGAGATCGGCTTCTTTGGCCTTGGTGAGCTGCTCGATATCGGCGACATACTTGTCGACAAGCTTCTGCACCTGTTCCAGCGCCCGTTTCTCCTCATTTTCGGAGATAGGGTTCTCTTTATCTCGTTTCTGGTTCGTCAGTTTCTTCACGGCATCCTGCCGCACCGAGCGAACGGAGACGCGCCCGGTCTCGGCTTTCTGATGGACCTGTTTGATAAGGTCTTTGCGGCGCTGTTCGTTGAGCTGGGGAATGTTGAGGCGGATCCCGGTGCCGTCGTTGTTCGGCGTGATCCCGACGTCCGACTTCAGGATGCCTTTTTCGATCGCGCCGAGGGCGTTGCGGTCGAACGGCGTCAGCAGCAGTTGGCGTGATTCAGGCACACTGATCGCGGCCACATCTCGCAGGCTCATTATCTGCCCGTAGAGTTCGACCTTGACATGCTCCAAAATGGCGGGGCTGGCGCGCCCCGTGCGGATCAGCGTAAACTCATGGCGGGCGGACTCGACCGACCGCTTCATTTTCTCTTCGGTCTCTTTCAAGAGTTCCGGTATCATAGGAGCCTCCAAAACACGCGAATGGTTTCTATGCGCTGCGACTGACGAGCGTTCCGATGTTGTCGCCCTGGACGACACGGCGGATGTTGCCCTGCTGCGCGATGTCGAAGACGACGATTGGGATGTCGTATTCGCGGCAGAAGGTAAAGGCGGTCTGATCCATGACGCGCAGGTTGTTCTTTATACAGTCGTCGTAAGAGACCTGGGTGTGGCGCTTGGCGTCGGAGAACTTGCGGGGGTCTTTGTCGTAGACGCCATCGACGTTGGTGGCCTTGAGGACGGCCCCGGCGCGGATCTCATTGGCGCGGAGAGCGGCCGCCGTATCCGTCGTGAAGAACGGATTGCCGGTGCCTCCGGCGAGTACGACGACACGGCCCTTTTCGAGGTGACGGATGGCACGGCGGCGAATGAACGGCTCCGCGACTTCGGCCATCGCGATGGCGCTCATCACACGGGTGGGGACGCCCTGCTTTTCGAGCGCGTCCTGCAGAGCCATGCTGTTGATGACCGTGCCGAGCATGCCCATATAGTCGGCTCCGGCACGTTCCATGCCTGCTTCGGCGGCACGCTCGCCCCGGATGATATTGCCTGCGCCGATCACGATGGCGATCTCGGCGCCCGCATGGTGCGCGGCGACGACTTCGGCCGCGATGGAGCGGATAGTCGCGTAGTTCAGGCCGACACGAGGCTCTTTTGTCGCTTCGCGCTCAGCGATGGCGGTCGGCCCGTAGTCGGCGGCGAAGGCTTCGCCGGAGAGCTTGAGCAGGATGCGCCGCCAGCGGAGGCCACCGGAAGCGGGAGCGTCTGCTCCCGCTTCCGGCGCGCCTGCTGCCGGGGACTGGTCGGAGCCTTCCATTATTCGGCGGTCTCCTTGATCGAGCCCGAGGAGGAGACGCCGGTGATGTTCTCACCGACCGCAAAGCGTACATAACGCTTGATCGACACGCCGTTCTCTTTCAGAACCTGCGCCACGGACTTCTTGGGTTCGCGCAGCCACGCCTGGTCAACGAGCGCATTCTCCTCATAGAACTTGCGGACGCGTCCCTCGATGATCTTAGGCAGCGCCGCTTCCGGCTTGCCTTCGTTCTGCGCGGTTTCGCGGGCGATATTCTGCTCGCTCTCCACAACAGACGCAGGCACCTCTTCGCGATTCAGGTAGCGTGGACTGGTAGCGGCGATCTGCATCGCGACTTCACGTCCGAGCGTCTGCACCGCTTCGCTCTGCGCGGCCTCCGGCGACGCCGTTTCCAGCTCGACCAGAACCCCGATCTTATCGTTGGCCGGAACGTGGACGTAGCCAGCCAGGGCGCCGTTCGGTCCGGTAGAGATAAACTCGAACCGCTTGAAGACGATGCTCTCACGCAGCTTGGTGAACACCGTGTTGATGCGGTCACCGACGGTCGTACCGGGCTGCGCCACGGACTCCTGCGTCAGAACCGTCTCGACGCTATGTCCCTTCGTCTTCGCAACCTGCTCGGCGAGTTCGCGGGCCAGCGACTTGAAGTCTTCGCTGCGGGCGACGAAGTCGGTTTCGGAGTTGAGTTCGACAATCGCCGCGTCCTGTTTGTCCAGAACCACCACCGCGATGACGCCCTCACCGGCGACGCGCTCGCCGCGATCCTGCGCCTTGTTGCCCATCTTGACGCGGATGTACGCGAACGCCTTGTCGAAGTCGGCGTCAGACTCCTTCAGCGCCTCTTTGCACAGCATCATCGCTGCGCCGGTGCGCTCCCGCAACTGCATGACCATCTTGGCGGTTATCTCTGCCATTCTCTTCTCTACCTCATTCCGAAAATTTGCACCGTGCGTAACCAGTGACAACTCGCTTACGGCCAAAGTTGCACTGCCTGAAAGACGCCCCCGCCTTCCTCCCTGGATTAGGAAGCAAGACGGGGGCCTGTGGGATTCTAGCCTTCGACGGGGGCGAGGGGAACCAGCTCTTCTTCGGCTCCCATGCGGGAGTATTCGTCCTCGACGCCGGGCTGGAAGACAAAGTCGCCGCCCGGTACCGTCAGGGTCGTCTCCGGGGTCAGGATGGCGTCGGCATCCGGTTTGTCCAGCGCCTCACGCTCTTCCGGCGGAAGGGCTGCGATCCGCGCCTCTTCTTCGGCATCCCATTCGGACTGCTTGATCTCGGAGATAGCGTCCGCGATCTTGCCCGTGATCAGCTTGATGGCGCGAATGGCGTCGTCGTTGCCGGGGATCACGTAGTCCACTTCGTCCGGGTCGCAGTTTGTGTCTACGAGCGCGACGATCGGGATCTCGAGGCGACGGGCTTCGGCTATCGCCAGATGCTCCTTCTTGAGGTCGATGACGACCAGACAGTCGGGCAGAGTCGGCATGGTCTTGATGCCGCCGAGGTACCGCTCCAGTTTGTCGCGCTCTTCGTTGATGATCGCGGCCTCTTTTTTGGTGAGGCGGGCGAGGGTGCCATTGGCGTCCATCTCATTGAGTTCCGCCAGACGCTTCACACGGTCGCGAATGGTGCGGAAGTTGGTCAGCATCCCTCCGAGCCAGCGCTGATTGATGTAGTACTGGCGGCAGCGAACCGCCGACTCCTGAATCGCATCCTGCGCCTGCTTTTTGGTGCCTACGAACAGCACTTTGCCGCCGCCCGCCACTACTTCCTGCACGAACTTCTGGGCCTCGTCGAACAGCTTCAGGGTCTGATGCAGATCGATGATGTAGATCCCGTTGCGTGCGCCGTAGATATAACGTTTCATTTTCGGGTTCCAGCGACGCGTCTGGTGGCCGAAATGGACTCCCGCTTCGAGGAGTTCTTTCATGGAAAGCGATGCCAATAGTTTTTCCTCCGGGTTGCGACACATCGTGCGCTTTGCGCAGCGGATGTGTTCCTCCTGACGTGTCGGTGTCGGCGGCACGAAGAGCGGACTCTCCGGACCCGTTCGCCGGGACAGGCGTCAGTGCGAGGTTCACGGCGGCGTAGTTTACGATTTACCGCCGTGTTGTGCCGAAAACGACACGCAAACCGGGCTAGTGTACCTCATTTGCCATATAAAAGACAAGGCGTCACTCCGCTGATCTCGGCTTAATCGTCGATATTGAGCAGGCGATTTACGGTGAGAAGCAGGTCGTGGCGATTGATGGGTTTGCTCAAAATCGCGTCGGGCGGATGCGGGACGTCGTTTGTCTGCAACAGGGTATCTCCCCAACCAGTCAGCAGCAGCACAGGAAGGTCAGGATGGCGCTGCCGCACGGCCGCCAGAAGCTGAAGCCCGTTCATTCCCGGCATTCCGTGATCCGTGAGAAGAAGGCGATAGGTCTCTGGGCCGTCTAGCCGAATCAGCGCATCGGCGGCACTGTTGACGACGGTGACATGATAGCCCTCCCGGTGCAGCAGAGAGGCGATCAGGCTGGAGATAAACGGCTCGTCGTCGACAATCAGAAGGCTGGCGCCGGGCGATGCAGGCAGCGGCACGGCGATGGGTTCCGCCGAACGAAAGGCGTTCATGTCCTGTACAGGCATTCTTACGCGGAAAAGGGTTCCCTGACCAGGCGCACTCTCCACGGCAATCGTTCCGCCATGCCGCTGAATGATGGTCCACGAGACGGACAGCCCGAGGCCGGTGCCCTCGACCCCTTTGGTGGTAAAGAAAGGATCGAAAATACGCAACTGCACTTCGGGCGTCATGCCGATCCCGGTGTCGGAGACGACCAACTCGACCCAGTCCGGGCCGTCCGGACGCGTGGAGAATACCAGGGTTCCGCCGTCCGGCATCGCATTGAGGGCGTTGTAGGTCAGATTGATGAGGACTTCCTTTAGACTGCTCGGCTCCGCGTAGAGTACCGGCAGCGGTTGGAGCTCCGTCCGCACCTCGTAGGTGCAGCCCTGACGGTGGGCCGCGTCCCACCATTTGGGCCGCGTCAGTTCGACGACATCCTCCACCAGGCGATTGATATCAGTGGGCTCGCCCTCTGTGACGGCTTTCTGGCGCGCAAACCGCTGCAGGCGGCGCACCGTGCTGGTCGCATCTTCCGCGGCTTTGACGATGATACCGAGGTGCTGTTCCACCGCAGGCATATCGTCCAGGTTGTCCTGAGCGAGTTCGGCATAGCCGAGTATGGCCTGGAGGGCATTGTTGAAATCGTGGGCGATCCCACTGGCGAGCTCGCCGATAGCCCGCAACTTTTCAACCTGAACCATTTGGGTTTGTGTGGCTCGCAGCTGAACGAGGGTGTCTTCCGCGCGCTGCCGCGCATTATGGGCGGTGCGGCCCGCGCTCGTCAACAGGCGCTCGGTCATCACGGCCTCACTGACCTCGTTGACGAGCAGGAGCAGATGCCGCAGCGGAGGCAGACTGTCGGGGGCCTGCAAGCGCCATTCCCAATAGGTAATATTGCGGGTGGCATGATCGACGAACTGAAGGCGAGCCGGAAAACTCGGATCTTCGGAAGGTTGGCTGCTTTGCAGAGAGAGGAGACTGCTATTCCACTCGGCCATGTCCAGGGACGGCAGATACTGGAAGGGCTGCAGGCCTATGGGTGAGACGACCCCGGCGGTGCCATAGAGCAGATTACTGAGCGCCGCATTCACCCACAGCGTGTCTCCCGTCTCGGCGTCGAGCACCGCGATGCCCTGTGGCACACTGTCGAGCATCTGCTGCCAGAGTGGATCTGACGCCTCGGGAGGTTGAATCGGCTTGGGGCATGGCAGCGGAGCAGGGTTCCATCCGAGATCCGCTGATTCTGCACCGATAGGGGGGTTGTCTGGCATCATGGCCTTCTTAACGACTCCTTCGCGGTAGAGTGGGAGAATATGTCCTGACATTCTACCGGATTAGTGCCGGAAATTCAAAGCCTGGTCGCCTGCTTTTTTCGCCCGTGTTGTCCCGTTTAGCCAATAACCGAATAGTGCCGTCACGAAAAGTGACAGGAAATCGGCGCGCCCCTGACGAATGTGACGTGACTATAGCGCCGTCAACTATTTAGACGACGACAAACGCCTTGCGGACCAAAGGGCTACAAGGCGCGAAGGAGAAACGAAATGAATCGTCAATATGTTGCGCAACGTACCGTGATCGCACTGTCGTGTGCCGCCCTTCTCGGCTTTGGCGCCTCGCGTCTATACGCGCGTCAGCAGTCGGAGGAAGCGGTATTGATACCCGCCAAAGTGAGTCTGTCCACGCAGCCGCCGAAGGGGGCCGTTCTGCTCTTTACGGGCAAACCTGATCAGATTACGTCCGGCTTTTACAAACGTTACTCTAAAGACCCCGGTGGATGGACGGTCGATGCAGACGGCGTGGCCACGCCGAACAAAACGGACATCACCAGCAAACAGGAGTTCGGCGACTGCCTCGTACACACCGACTTTCGCATCGCGGTAGATGCGGGCGGCAAAGTGATCGGGCATGGTAACAGCGGTGTCGGACTGCAGGGCCGCTACGAAATTCAGATACTCGACTCGTATGGCAAGAAGCCAGAGGCGCATGAGTGCGGCGCGCTCTACAGCCAGAAACCGCCCCTCGTGATCGCTTCAAAGAAGGCCGGCGAATGGCAGACCTACGACATCGTCTTCCGCGCCCCCCGCTTTGGAGCGGATGGGAAGGTGACGGAGCAGCCCCGTGTCACCGTGTTTCAGAACGGAATTCTCGTCCAGAACAACAATGACTTTAACGGCATGACCGGCATCCAGTACGGCGAGTACAAAGAGGCGGTGAAGACCGGGCCAATCATCCTGCAAGGGGATCACGATGTGGTTCAGTTTCGCAATGTCTGGGTCGCACCGCTCTAAGGGTGCAGGAACCGACGTAAACAATGCAACGATTCCTGGCAAATGGTATGGGATCGTTGCCACAAACGATTGCAATCTCTGTCTAACCGAGTTAGAACGTTTGGGAGGAGACTGCCTGTTGAGCAAACCCCTGGGGAGAATCGCCGTCGCGCTGCTGGCGTTGGTGCTTTTGGCGTTGCGCGGGTCCGCTGCGGAAGCGGTGAAACCAATGATCGGTACGCCGGTCAGTTTCGTCAACGACGTTATACCGGTGTTGACTCGGGCTGGCTGCAATATGGGCACGTGTCATGGCGCAGCGGCAGGCAAAAATGGCTTCAAACTCTCGCTCCGGGGGTTCGCGCCTGAGCTTGATTTTGTGGCGCTGACAAGGCAGTTTCAGGGACGACGTATCAACGTTTTGAAGCCCGAGCAGAGCCTCGTACTGCGCAAGCCCCTGATGGAGATGCCTCATCTTGGCGGTAAGGCGCTGCGGCGCGGCACCCCGGAGTTCGAACTTCTCTTACGCTGGATCGCCCAGGGAGCGCCGGGGCCGGACGTTCGCGATCCGCACGTCACGGCGCTCCGCGTGAATCCGTCGTCGCGGTCCCTCACACCGAAAGATCGACTGCAACTGCATGTTCAGGCCGTCTTCTCGGATGGTTCCTTTCGCGACGTGACGCACTGGACCCGTTTCGCCTCCAACGACGAAAACGTGGCGACGGTCGTTCCGAACGGTCTGGTGACGATCGACGGGGTAGGGCAGACCGCGATCATGATGGGGTACCAGGACAAAGTCGCCGTTGCGCGGGTCCAGGTGCCGTTCCCCAACAAGATCGATCCTGCCCTCTATGCGAAGCTTCCGCGTGCCAACTATATCGATGACCGGGTCTATGCGAAACTCGCTGCCCTTCACCTTGCCCCAAGCCGCACGGCGGGCGACCTGGAGTACATTCGACGTGTCACGCTGGACCTTACCGGCGCTCTGCCGAATCCTGCCGAAGCGCGCGCCTTCGCCGCCGACAGAGATGCGCAGAAACGCGCCAAACTGGTCGACGCCTTGATGGCGCGACCGGAATTTACGGATTTCTGGGCGTACAAGTGGAGCGATCTGCTGCGGGTCAATCGGGGAACCCTCAAGGATAAGGGGATGTGGGCCTACTACAGCTATATCCACGATGCCGTCCGCGACAACAAGGGCTGGGATACCATGGCCCGCGAAGTGCTGACCGCGCACGGTAACACCTTCCTCGATGGCCCAGCCAACTATTTCCGGACGGCGCTTAAGCCCGAAGAGTTGGCCGAGAACGTCAGTCAGGGTTTTCTCGGCATTCGGATGCAGTGCGCCAAGTGCCACAACCATCCTCTGGAGAAATGGACCCAGAACGAGTACTACGGTATGGCGCAGATCTTCGCGCGGGTCAAGTACAAGGCCAACCTTGGGATCTATGTCAACGACGAGATGACCGTCTACAATGTCTCGGTCGGCGACCTGATTCAGCCGCGCCTGGGCCGACCGGTGCCGCCGAAGCCGCTGGGGGGCCCGACGCTCGCTCTCAACTCGCCGCGCGACCGTCGCGTCTTCTTCGCGGAGTGGCTGACGCGACCGGACAACTGGTACTTCACCCACTCTATCGTCAATAGGGTCTGGGCTCACTTTATGGGGCGTGGCCTCGTTGAGCCTGTTGACGATATGCGCGAAACCAATCCGCCTTCCAACCCGGAGTTGTTCGACGCCCTTGCCGCCGACTTCGTGCAGCATAAGTACGATCTGCGGTATCTGATGCGCCGGATCGTCACCTCACGCGCCTATCAGCTCTCCTCGGCTGCAACGCCCCAGAATGCGAAAGACGACAAGTATTCGAGCCACTTCCTGGTGCGCCGTATGACCGCCGAACAACTGCTGGATGCTCTGAGCCAGGTGACCGGCAAGCCGGAGGAGTTCCCCGGTATGCCGGCGGGCTATAGGGCGTCGCAGTTGCCGGACACGCATGTCAAGTCCGACTTCATGGACATCCTCGGGCGACCGGCGCGCGTCATTACCTGCGAATGCGAGCGCAGCCAGGAGCCGAATATGGCGCAGGCACTGCTGTTCATCAATGGAGACGTTCTCAACCGCAAGGTGACCGCCGACAACGGCATTGTAGACCGTCTGGTGACAGCTGGCAAGTCCGATACGGAGATTCTGGACGCGCTCTACTGGGCCACCTGTAGCCGCGCACCGCGTCCCGACGAACAAGCGTCGAACCTGAATGCGTTGCACCGGGCTGTTGCAGCGGCCCCTGTCGCTATCACGCCCAAAGCCGTGCCCAACACGCCGACACCGAACCCGGCGAGTACACTGAACGCCGCCCGCCGCCGCGCCTTCGAGGATATGCTGTGGGTTCTGGTCAACAGCAAAGAGTTCCTTTTCAACCACTGACGCGCCTTGTGAAGGATGAGGGAAGAAGCAATGATCGAATTCGGACATGAGACCGTAGAGACGTGCGACGGGCGGTCCCGCCGCGAGTTCCTGCAGATCGGCTCTGCGGGCTTTTTAGGGCTGACCCTGCCGGGGATGTTTGCCGCCCAGAGCAGTCTGGCGCAGGCCAGCGTGGACGACGGGATGTCCATCATTATCGTGTTTCTGTGGGGAGGAGCGCCGCACCAGGACACCTTTGATATGAAGCCTGATGCTCCCGAGGCGATCCGGGGCATCTTCAAGCCGATACCGACCAACATTCCCGGCACCCACATCTGCGAGCACCTGCCTATGCTGGCGCGGATGGCCGACAAGTACACGATCATTCGCTCCGCCACACACGATCAGACGGTTCACGCGCAGGCGGCCCACTACACCCTGACCGGCAACAAGGTCGCGCCCGGCCGGGAAGCTCCGAATATGGGTGCCGTCATCAATAAGTTCATGCCGCAGCGCAATGCGCTGCCGTCGGCCCTGCACATCGGACCGCGCATGTACGATACGGCCGGAAACGGTCCCCTTGGTCAGGACGGCGGCTTCCTCGGCAACGCCTCCTCGCCCTTTCGCGTACTGGATGCGATGCAGCCGGTGGACAAACTGGCGGCCCTCACGCCGCCGCCCGGCATGACCGGCGATCGCCTCAATCTGCGCCGTGAACTCTACAAGAAGGTAGACGCGTTCCAGCGGCAGATCGAGAGCGGCGACACCCGGATTCACGACGCCTCCTACGAAAAGGCGTTCACCCTGGTCACTTCTCCCGAGGCCAAGAAGGCGTTCGACCTGACCAAGGAGCCCACGGCGGTCCGCGAGCGCTACGGCATGACGCAGTTCGGACAGGGCTGTCTGATGGCGCGGCGGCTGATCGAATCGGGTGTGCGCTTCGTTCAGGTCAACTGGCGGGCGCATCCGATCAACGACGATGTCGATAAGATGGGCTTTGACAACCACGGCGACAACTTCAATCGCTGCAAACGCCAACTACCGGAACTGGACCGCACCGTCTCCGCTCTCATCGACGACGTCTATCAGCGCGGTATGAACAAGAAGACCCTGGTGCTCGTGACCGGCGAGTTCGGCCGCACCTCCGTCAATGGAGCCGCCGGGCGTGACCACTGGCCCTTCGTCTATTCGTATCTTATCACGGGCGCCGGTATCCCCGGCGGACGTGTCATCGGTTCCAGTGACGCGCAGGCCCGCTACCCGGCGGAACTGCCGATCACTCCGGAAGACACCTATATGTCCGTCGCCAAACTGCTCAACATGGACGTCTCCGCGCGCCTCCGCGAAGCCCGCATTGTCCGGGACTCCCCCGGTATTCCAGGTCTGTTCTCGTGAGGACCGCGCCATCGACGAGGCTTTTACAGTTGTGGTTTGGAGTGGGATTGGTAGGCGGGCTGAGCAGCGCGACTGCACGTTCGGCGATGGCCCAATCTCCGGAGATTGGGGGGCTGTTGCCGGCGGGAGGGCCGCGAGGTCAGGCGACGACTCTTCGAGTTGACGGGAAGAACCTGGTAGGGGCGCGTCTCTATCTGAGTGGGGGCGGCGTCGCCGTGAAGTCAGTTCAGGTGACGCCGGACGGCAGTCAGTTGACGGCGGAGCTGTCTGTCGAGGCGAACGCGAAGCTGGGACCGCATGAGTTGCGTCTGGCGACCTCCAAAGGGGTTTCCAACGGATCCCGGTTCTGGGTAGACGTGATTCCCAATCAAGTGATAGAAACCCCGATGACGGAGAGCCTGCCGCCGCTGCCACTGGACGGCGCGAAACCGGTGGCGTTGAACGGGCGGATCGCCGCTCGTGCCGGTCGGGATCGCTTCGTCCTCACGGCCTCGGCAGGCGACACCTGGGCTTTCGACTGTTTTGCAGACCGCATTCGTTCCCGTTTCGACCCCGTGATGGAACTGCGCGATGAGGCGGGAGTGAGCCTGAAACTGGTGCAGTCGATGTGGGAGACCGACCCGCGCTTTGTCTATCGCTTCGCGAAGGCCGGGCGCTATTTCCTGACCGTGCGGGATTCGGAGTACAATGGCGGACCTAACTATACGTACCGTCTCCGGGTCGGTCGTATGGCCTTTCTGGCAGGATACACTCCGCGCGGAGCGCCTCCCGGTCATCAGGTACTGCTCGCACTGGACGGCACCAATTTGACCACGAAGCAGGCCCTCGTTTCGATCCCGGCCGATGCCGCTCCCGGTATGTTTTGGGCGGAAGTGAAGGCGGATGGCGCGAACCCGATAGTCGTGCCACTGATCGTCGAGAACGAGGCGGTGACCGATGTCGGACAGAGTGCATTACCGCAGCCGTTACCGGCGCTTCCGGCTGCGGTCGATGGAGTATTTGGCCAAGCGCCGCACCGTCGGTTTACATTTCACGCCGCAGCGCAGTCCGCGTACCTGTTCGATCTGCTGGGGCGGCGCATCGGCTCCCGGATCGACGGGCAGATACGGATTCTGAATACCGTTGGCAAAGAGATCGCTGCCAACGACGATGCTCCCGAACTCGGCAAAGAGGCCCGCCTGGTATTTACGGCTCCGAACGAAGGGGAATACACCGTCGAAGTCAGCAACGTGGAGGAGATCACGGGGCCTGACTGCTACTACCGCCTGAAAGCCTCGCGAGTGCAGCCGGATTTCCGGATTTCTATCACTGCGGATCGACTGACGGTGCCGGTCGGCGGTACCGTGTCGCTGCCCATCACGATGGAACGATCCGGCGGCTTTCAGGACGCGGTCGCGGTAAAGATAGAAGGTCTGCCGGAGGGCGTGACGGCGCGGGGCGGAACGATCGGGGTGGGCAAGACGACGCTTGAGGTCACCCTGACGGCCGCGCCTGGGGCGGTGATTGCGGCGTCTGGCGTACAGATCGTCGGTGTCGCCACTATCGGCGGCCATTCTACCTTACATGCGGCCCCTGCATGGGAAAAATACGAGCATCGTTCGATCGATCTGGGGCTGGCCGTTGAGTTCTCTTACACCCGCCCGCATCATCTCTGGGATCTGTTGCTGCTTGGCATCACCGACCGAACTGATACCTTCAATTTTGGGATGACGCCCGCTTTCCTGACTTTGATTCCGGGCAATAGTCTCGATATTCCAGTTCATGTGGATCGGCAGCCGAACGCCAAAAATGAGATCAAGCTGGAGCTGCGCGGGCTGCCCGCGAAGGTTACAGCGACTGCAGCGACTATTCCTGCCGGGCAGACCGACGGCAAAATCACGCTGACCGCCGCGCCCGATGCCGCGCCGGACATTGCCAACGTCATCCTAATCGGACATCTCGACAACTCCAATACGCTCGCTCCTGCTATTCAACTAGCCGTGCATAAATAGATCAGGGAATCCGCCGTAGGATAGGCGGATTTGGGGTGCGCCTCAGCGCTTCCTCGGAAGGATTTTGGCTTTGCTGCGGCGAACCGTGGAGACATAACGTCCTGTGATCCCGAATTTCACGTGCGCATGATTTTGTTCCTCACCGTCAACAGACAATGGAGACCTGTATGCGACCTTGTTCCCGACTGCTTCTTTCTGTTCTCGCACTGTTTTGCGCCTGTTCTCTGGCGGAGGCACAGACTTCGGAGGGGCCTGCCCTCAAACGGCACCACTTCATGTTCATGCAGTACTCGCCGGGCAACCGCCTCGTCGAGCTTTCCGCCGAAGGGAAGATCCTTTGGGAGCACCCGATGCCGGGCCTGGCAGTCATGTTTCAGGAACTGAAGAACGGCAATGTCGTCTACGCCTATGGAGGATCGCCCACCGGGGTCCAGGAGGTTGATCGGCAGCACAACATCGTCTGGATGTACAACGCGAAGTGCGAACAGGTGCTCGGATTCAGCCGCCTGTCGAACGGCAACATCCTCGTCGGTGAGCAGGGGCCTTGCCAGGCTGTCGAGGTGAACCGCAAAGGCGAAGTGGTCCACGTCACGCCGCTGACCACCTTTGAGAAAGGGGCGCATCGCCAACTGCGCAGCGTCCACAAGCTTTCGAACGGCAATATCCTCTCCTGCCATGAGGGGGATGCGACGGTACGGGAGGTCGATCCGAACGGCAAGGTCGTCTGGGAGTACCCCAACATGACCAACGTGTTCGAGGCCATTCGCCTGAAGAACGGCAACACCCTTATCGGCGGAGGAGAGGGCGCAGCAGCCCGAATCATCGAGGTGACGAAAGAGGGGATGATCGTCTGGGAGTTCGGCACGAAAGATGCGCCCGAACTTGGCCTCAACTGGATCTGCGGTATTCAGATCTTGAAGAACGGTAATCTGGTCGTCGGCAACTTCCTGCGTGGTAAAGAGGGCCAGGGCGCCCATGCCTTCGAAATCACGCGTAAAAAGAAGGTTCTCTGGACCTTCGCCGATCACAAGATGTCGCAACTCGTCACGGTGGCCCATGTCCTCGATGAGTAGAGCCGAACGCGAGAGCGGGCAAAGCCTGAGACGATGGGACCGGGCCCTTTGAGCGCACCCCAGGATGAGACTCTGTCGGGCGGAATGAAACGCGCCTACCGGAATCTGCAGGCAATGCAGGAGATCGGCGTGCTGATCGCGTTGCTGCTGTTGTGCGTGGGACTGACCTTCGCCGCGCCTGTGTTCAAGAATTCGAGCAATCTCCTCCAGGTGGCGCGACAGGCGTCGTACTACGGCATCATGGCGGTCGGAATGGTGTTCGTGATCTGCATGGGCGATATCGATCTTTCCGTAGGATCGATCTTCACGCTCACCAATATTGTTGCGGGGATGGCGCTCCGCGCGAGCCTGCCCGTTCCGGTCGCGGTTCTGCTGGGACTCGGAGTCGGGGCGCTCTGCGGTGCATGCAACGGCCTCATCGCGATCTGGCTCCGCATCCCGATGATCATCGTGACGCTCGGCACCCTCAGTATCTTTCGGGGCGTCGCCCTGGTGCTGTGCAAAGCTTCGCCGATCAGTCAGTTCCCTAAAGACGGCCTGTTTTTTACGGTTGGTGGGGGAGATATTGGCCGAATCCCCACCAGCGTGATTATCATGGTAGTGATCGGCGTGTTGGGCTGGATCGGACTCACCCGTTCGGTCGCCGGACGCCGACTGATGGCGATGGGCAGCAGTCCCGTCACCGCACGACTGTCGGGTATTCCTCTGGATCGGTATCGCGTCGTTGTCATGACGCTGAACGGGACCATTGCCGCGCTGGCCGGAATCATCGCGTTGGCGTTCTTGCAGTCGGCCGATCCCAGTTCGGGGATCGGGTTCGAACTCTGGGTGATCGCCTCCGTCATCATCGGCGGAACGGCCCTGAGCGGCGGTCGCGGCTCGGTGCCGGGCGCTATTCTCGGCGCGCTGATCATCGCCGTGATCGGCAATGGTCTGGTTCTCTTGAACGCTCCGAGTTACGCGGCGACCGCAATAACAGGCGTCGTGATCATTCTTGCCGTCGCCATCGACGCCTTTGTGAAACGGCGCACACAACCACAACTCTAATGAACCGTCTCCTCTCAAGAAGGGATTCCCGATGAAGCGTATCTTTCCATCTATTCTGTTAGCACTGCCTCTTTTGCTGGTCGTTTCGTGCAACAACTCACCGAGTACCTCGCCTCCGCCGTCAACGGTCTCTTCCGCGCCTCCTCCCGGCGCACCCACGGGCGGCAAACCGCGCATCAAAATCGGTTACGTACTGCACGTGCTCAACGACTTTTCGGCGGTGATCCAGCGCGGCGCGGAAGATGCCGGCAAAGCCCTTGACGTCGATGTCGAAGTCGTCGGGCCGGCGACGGCCAATGCCAACGACGCGATCGGCATGTTCGAGACGATGGTTCAAAAGAAGAAGGATGGGCTTGTCGTCGTTCCGATGCCGGGGGATGTCTGGGTCAAGCCGATCAAAGAGGCGACGGATGCAGGCATTCCGGTCGTCACCGCGAACATCACCAGCGATGGCTCGTCGGCGGAGTCCTGGTTTGGACAGAACGAGTACGCGAGCGGCGTTATTCTCGCGACGGAGATGCGCCAGATGCTCGAAGTGAGCGGCAAGAAGAAGGGGATCATTCTGGCAGGGATCTGCAAACCGGGTGTCGCCGTGCTGGAAGAGCGCTATAAGGGCTTCAAGAAGGGGCTGGAGGGCAGCGGCTTCACGGTGACCGATCCGAAAGACGTCGGTGTGGAGAACACTGCAAACTACGCGGCGTGGGAAAACCAGGCGACGGCCAATCCGGACATCGTTGCGGCGGTCGGGCTCTGCTCCATGGACATACCCAACCTCGCCAAAGTGAAGTCGCGAGCGCGTTCGAAGTGGCTGATCGGCGGCTACGATCTCAACCTGGAGACACTGGAAGCGATTAAGGCCGGCAACACCCAGATTTCGCTGGGCCAGCATCCTTACCTGCAGGGTTATCTTCCGGTCCTGGCAATGGTGCAGCATCTGCGCGACAAGAAACCGCTGCCCAAAGGCTGGGTCGATGTCACCACGGAGATCGTGACAAAGGACAACGTCGATGTGATCGCTCCCCGTGAGAAAGACCCCAAGGCGGAAACGAAATGGTACGCCGACTATATCGCCAAGACCTTCGGGGATATGGGTGGGATCGCGAAACCGCTGCCCAAACTACATCCGTGATCTGCGATTCCGTGGGTTGTTGGCCGTGAACCGGATGTCACTCTTGACGCCGGTTTGCGTCTAATGGTATGGAAACGGCTATACTGGCGTGTGGAAGGGCAAGGAGACGAGGCCGTTTCTCTGAGATGACTTTTTAAGAGACTTGCCTGTTACGGGACGGTCTGCGAATTCGGCAGGCGCTTCCGGTTATCCATAAAGGAACGAAGGAGATAGGGATGAAACAGATTCAGCACGGCACGAGCCGCGCCTTGCGGACCGCGGTAGGGGCGGCGGTGTGCGCGTTCGCCGTCGTGGGAATGATGGGCTTCGGCGCAATTTCCGGCCTTGCCCAGGATACGAAGACAGCCGACCTGATTCCGCTGCCGATCAAATTGCCGAAGGCCGCATTCGCAGGAACGCCCAGTAGCGCTCCGACCAACCCCAATGTCGAGAAGCCGACGGGCAAGCCCCGACCGATTCCGATGGTGCCGAAAGGTACGATCAACCTGGCCCTGCACAAGAAGGTCACGAGCAGCGCCGCGCCGTTCGGTGGCTCGCTCGATCTGGTGACGGATGGCGATAAAGAGGCCCGGGACGACTCCTCGGTCGAACTCAAGCCCCGTCTTCAGTGGATTCAGATCGATCTCGGCGCGACCTCGCCGCTGTCGTACATCGTGGTGTGGCATGCCCACCTGGAGCCGGTCGTCTATCATGCGGTTGTCGTCCAGGTGTCCAACGATCCGAAATTCATCGATGGTGTGACGACCGTGTACAACAACGACCAGGAGAACGTCTCGATGCTCGGTATCGGTAAGGACCGAGAGTACTTCGAAACCTCCGAAGGCAGACAGGTCGATGCCAAGGGGACGAAGGCGCGCTATGTGCGTCTGTATAGCAAGGGCAGCACGTTCCATGACCCGCTGAACCGCTATACGGAAGTGGAAGTCTACGGCCAGCCGGCTAAATGAGGAAACCGGTTGTATTCGTCGCTCTCCTGAGTCTGCTCGCTGCCGGTGCGCTGCTGTTTCGACTTCCGGCGCTCGACAACCGACCGATGCATGGTGACGAGGCGGTACACGCCTTCAAATTCCGCGAACTGTGGGAAAAAGGCGTGTACCGTTACGACCGGAACGAGTATCACGGCCCGACGATATACTATGCCGAACTGCCGGTGGTCTGGCTGACCGGCAGAAAAAGCTTCGACGACGTTCGTGAATCGGACTACCGACTGCCGACCGTCGTATTTGGTGCGGCGATCCTTCTTCTTCTGCTCCCTCTCCACGATGCGCTCGGCAAGCGTGGAACCCTCGTATCCGCTCTGCTGCTGGCGATCTCGCCCGCGTTCGTCTTCTACAGCCGCGACTATATCCAGGAGATCCTGCTCGTTTTTTTCACGCTTGGAATGTTGGCCTGCGGGTGGCGTTATGTGCGCAGCCTGCGGCCAGGCTGGCTGATTGGGGCAGGCGTCTCTGCCGGACTGATGATCGCGACCAAGGAAACCGCCGTTCTAACCTTCGTCGCTTGCGCTGCGGCAATGGGGCTAACCGTTCTCTGGACGCGACGGGTGGACGGCGCAGCGCCGGACTGGCGTCGCCTCTGGAACAGCCGTCTGGCCGCACTGGCGGTCGGGATCGCCCTGTTCACGGCCTGCCTTGTCCTCACCAACGGGTTCCGGAATCCTGCCGCTCCCCTCGACTATCTGCATTCCTATGCACCGTGGCTCGGTCGCGCCCACGGCACCAATCTGCACCGCCATCCCTGGAACTACTACCTCCGTATCTTGCTCTGGTCCAAGAGCGCCAGAGGGCCGGTCTGGAGTGAAGGGCTTATTGTCGGGCTTGCGGTCGTCGGGGCGGTCGTGGCGCTGCTGCCTAAAGAGCACGGACGCCTGGAGGGCAGCGTGCTCTTCGCCCGATTCATCACCTTCACGACGCTGGTGTTGACGGCGGCGTACAGCGCCATTCCCTACAAGACGCCGTGGTGCGTGCTCAGTTTTCTACTCGGCATGATTCTAATGGCAGGGTTTGGGGCGGTCGCGGTGGTACGGTGGCTGCCCGGTCGCTTGCTGAAGGCAACAGCTATGATAGGGCTTCTGGTGGCCTGCGGTCAACTTGGCTGGCAGTCGTATCGCACCAGTTATGTCGCCTACATGGACGAGGCGAACCCCTATGTCTATGCCCAACCGGTGGGAGATGTGGTCGCGTTGGCACAGCAGATGCAGAAACTCTCTCTGGCCTACCACGAACATAACAGCATGGTGGTTAAGGTTTTCTCGAAAGACCAGTACTACTGGCCACTCCCCTGGTATATTCGTCAGTTCCCGAACGTCGGGTATTGGCAAGGCATCCCCGACGACGTCCAGGCTCCCATCGTCCTCGCCGATCCTGATTTCGACGAGATCCTCACGAAGAAACTCGGTGAAACCCATTTGATGAACCACATCTACGGCCTTCGTCCGGGTACGTTCTTCGAGATATGGATCCGCATGGACGTCTGGACGTCTTACCTCGCCTGGAAGAAGACCCAACCCCAACCTAAAGAGGATCCGACGACGGGCGAACCTCTCCCGAAATAGTCCTTAATTTTCCCCACCAGACTGTTTCAAAACGATGTGGAGTAGGGTAAAATCACTTCTACGATGAGTCGACGAAATCTAAAGCCCCATCATAAAGCTTCCAAACCGACGCCTCGCCCTTCCGGCGCGGGGGGCCTCGGTCTCAAGGCGTTTCATCTAGGCAACTATAGCGAGGCGATCCGGTTTTGGAACGAACTCGACGCAGGGGACGAACCCGCCGTGTGTGCAGCGGTCGCCGAGGCCCACTTTCGCCGCGCGTTGGCAACGCGTCTGACGGCCTCCGAGGCGCTGGCCGATCTGCGCCACGCCGTTGACCTGCTTCCTGACGAAGCGCGCTACTGGTATCAACTCGGCCTGATGCTTCATCGGAACGACCACCTGGAGGAGGCCCGACAGGCGTACGCGCGGGCAGCCGACCTGGGCTTGGCGCGCCGGGGTATCGGACTTGTGCGAGGTCTGGCGGAACTGGAAGTCGATTCCGGTCTCTCTCTCGACACGCTGCCGTGGCTGACTCCGGAGGCTCGGACCTCCCTCGCGCCAATCGCCGGTCTGCTTCGAGGGGAGCCGCCTGCTGCGCAGGCGCTCCCGGCCCGCGCCGATGCCTCCAGTCCTCCGGGCACCATCGACCCGGTAACCTCTCTCTGGCAGGGTCTGACGCTGCTCGCACGCGGAGACGCGTTGGGAGCGTATGCCGCGCTGAGCCCTCCGAAAGGGCAGCGTCTTCCGGTAGGCGCAGAACCGACGCGTGCGTTCTACTTCGGTGTAGCGGCGGCTCTGGGCGGGAAGCCGCCGCTCGCCCTGTCTGTATGGCGGGAGATGTTGCGTGTCTCTTCCCCGGCAGCTGGGGCGAGCCCTCCCCACCTGAATGCCTACCTCTCCCAGATCTCCGCGCACAGCATCCTGGCGCTCCAGCAGGAAGGGCGATGGGAGGAGGCACTCGACCAGGCGCAGAGCAGCGCTGCTCTCGCACCCGGCGACACCTGGCTGCTGAAGGCAGCCTTGATCGCCGCCAATCGACTGGCTGTGGCGGCACGGGAGGCGGGAGAATGGAACACTGCGGTTGGCCGCTGGCTGACCATGCGCGGTCTCCTGGAGACGCATCCCGGCCTGGGGCCGCTACCGCCAATACTTCATAATCTTGCCATCGCCTACGAGGCGCTCCAAGCGTGGGAGTCGGCTGCACAAGCCTGGGTGGCGCTGTTGAACACCCTGCCCAGACGGAGCGGGCGGACGCCCAAGAACCCTTTACCCACGACCGAGGGGCCTACTCTGGAGGAACAGCGCGCTTGGATGCGCCGCCGTATCCTCGACAACTACGGACGCGCCAAACTTCCCGACGAAGCGATCTCCTACTACAAGCAGGCGGTTAAAGCCGATCCGGAAAACATGGATCTGCGACTGGAGATGGTTTCGGCGTTGCTTGCCAACGAACAGAGCATCGCGGCCCGGAACGAAGTCCAGCGCATTCTCGCCAAGGATCCGAAGCAGATCGACGCGTTGCTCCTGCTCGCCGAAATACATCAGGCCCGAGCGGAGAACTACGCTGCGGAGCGGGCGTTGAGCCGGATTCTGGAGATCGATTCCAACCATGACACGGCGCGGAAAGCGATCCGTCAGATGATGCTCGAACGCGGAATGGATGCCTTCAACTCCGGAATGTATTATGAGGCCCGGGATATCTACACCGCTGCGCTGACGTATGCCCCAGACGATCCGCAACTGTTGGTGTTTCTGGGCCAGGCCGAGCTTGTTCTGGGGAGAAAAAAGAATGCACAGGCGCATTTCGACGCCGCCCTTGCGACCGGCAGCCCCGCTGCCTACATTCAGTTGTTCTCCTTCAGGGGCAGATCTTTCGACGAAGCAGAGGCACGCAAGATTCTTCGTCGTGCCGAAGAGGCCGGATTGGCGACGTTCGACCTTTATATGAGCGCCGGCGTCGTCTGTCTTACCCGCAGAGCGCCATCCGGTCCTGCGGTGAAGCCGTACAGAACAGACGTCTCGCCTGTATGGGAAAAGTGGGGCCGGGAACTGATCGAGAAGGGGCTTGAACTCGCAACAGACCGCGCCGACGCCCTGGAAAGCCTCCTTTCTGCTCTCGGACCGGGATACGCCGTGATCGCTGTCGATTATGCGCGTCAACTCGTCGCACTGAGACCGGAGGATCCGGAATGCCTCCTCGACCTGGCATTCTACCAGGGAATTGCCAGGGATGTGGCCGGTGGCAAGACCACACTCGCGCAGGCCGAGCGGCTCGCCCGCAAGCAGGGTCGGAAAGACTTGCTCAACTCCATCGCCGAAATGCGGCAGAAAATCGGATCCCCCATGTTCGGGATGCTGGCCTCCGTCTTCGGCACGGGTGGGCTGGATCCGGATGACGAGGAGTTTTTTAGATGAACCCTCCTGCCCCCCTCGACCCTCGTGCACCTGATCCGTATGCCGTTCTGGGGGTCGCTCCCTCCGCAAGCCTGGAGGAGATCAAGAATGCTTACTTTACGCAGGTGCGTGCCCACCCGCCCGAGCGCGAACCGGTCGCCTTCAAAGAGATTCGTGCCGCCTATGAACGGTTAAAGACGCCCGAGAAGAGACTGGAGACCGACATGCAGCGTTGCGTGGTGTGGCCGGAGCCCACCCTGGCAGCGCCTGCTCCGGTCGAAATGAAGCTGGACCCGGCGGACGTGATTCGGGCGGCGAGAGCGTGCAGCGACCTCGCCCGGAACGATTGGCGTGAAGACTGGCGTGAGGTCAAGCTATGAGCGGTGGCATTCTGCGTCGTTCTCCGTCCGGCCGCCACTACAATGCGCGTCCTGTACGTCGAGGAAAAGCATTGCCTCCTGACGAGACGACCGAGCGCCTTGCCGCATTCGAGGCTGCCATGGTGAGCCTGACTCAGAGTCACATAGACACGGTTGCGGCTATGAGTGAAGTCACGGATCGGCTGGAAAAGCAGTTGAATCGCGCCGGGAGGGAGCTCTTCAAGGCCAACACCCTCGCGGAGGCACAGCAGAAGAGCGCCGAGACGATGCTCGAACAACTGCGTGACGCAGAAGCCCATCGGGAACGGGAGCTGGCGCAACTGCGTGAGCGCCTTGGGGAGGCCGGTGCAGAGGGAAAGCTGGACGTCGTCCGACGGCTGTTTCCGGCGCTTGACGGACTGGAAGAAGCGCTCGCCTCCGGACGCCGACGGCTGCAGCGCGCGACGGCTCTCCCGGATTCGAGCGCGCTCCCGTCCTTCTGGCAGCGCCTGAATCCGGCGCATCGCGCCGTTGCAGCGACCGAGGCGTCCTCCTCACAGGCGATAGCAGCCTGGCTGGAGGGACTGGAGTTCGTCCAGGAACGGCTTCTCGAAGCGCTGGCAGCCGTGGATGTCGTTCCTGTTCCCACCGCAGGGCGCGTCTTCGACCCTCATCTACATGTTGCAGTAGAGACGGCACCGGCGACCGATCAGGTCCATCCCGGTGCTATTGTACGCGAACAGCGACGTGGTTATGCCCAGGGCGATACGGTCCTGCGTTACGCCGAAGTGATCGTTGCTCGCGCGGAAGTGGAGAGATCTGTATGACACCTATTATCGGAATCGACCTGGGTACGACCTTTTCTGCCGTCGGCTTCGTCAGGGACGGTATTCCCAGCATTCTTGCTAACGGCGCGGAGCGCATCGTCCCTTCTGTCGTCGGTTTCACTCCGACCGGTCAGCTTGTTGTCGGCACGCCTGCCGTCAACCAGTACGTGCTCTACCCCGAGAACACCGTCCGTTCGATCAAGCGGTTGATGGGGACCGGTGAGACCGTGCGCTTGAATGATCGCGACTACACGCCGACGGAGATATCCGCGCTGATCCTGCGTGAGATGAAGCGTATCGCCGAAGCGAACCTGGGTGAGCCGGTGGAACGCGCGGTCATCACGGTCCCTGCCTACTTTTCGGACGCTGCCCGCCAGGCCACCCGCGAAGCCGGAGAGATCGCGGGGCTGACGGTAGAGCGGATCATCAACGAGCCGACGGCTGCGGCGCTGGCTTATGGTCTCAATCGCATGGACGAACAACAGATGATCGCCGTGTACGACCTTGGTGGCGGAACGTTTGATGTCTCTATCGTCGAGCTCAACCAGGGAGTGCTGGAGGTGCGCGCCTCCCATGGCGACACGCATCTGGGCGGTGACGACTTCGACGAGATGCTGCTGGATTACGTGGCGGACTGGTTCCTGAACGAGCACGGTGTCGATCCGCGCGAGGATCTTAAAGCACGCGCACGCCTACTGCGCGCTGCGGAGGCGGCCAAGATCGCGCTTTCCAGCTATCCCTTCACCCGAATACGCGAAGAGTACTTGCTGGAGAAGGATCATCACCCCCTGCATCTCGACCTGGAGATCGACCGAGCAACGTTCGAAGACATGATTTCTGATCGGCTGTCGCATACGCTGACCTCCTTTGATCAGGCTCTCGCGGATGCCGGACTGACGGTTTCCGATCTGGATAAGGTGATGTTTGTTGGCGGTTCCACCCGCATTCCGCTAGTATGGAACCTTGTCGCGAAACATACCGGACTGGAGCCGATGTCGGCCATCAATCCGGATGAGGCGGTGGCTCTGGGCGCGGGCGTTCAGGCCGCCATTATCGCAGGGGAGCCCCTGGATGCTATCCTGGTCGACGTGACTCCGCACTCACTGGGGATCGAGGTTGCCGAAGTAGCCTTCGGCGAGGTCGTTTCGGGTCGGTACGGCATCATCATCCATCGCAACGCCACGTTGCCGACCAGCGGCGCGCAAGTCTTTTCGGCCATGTATCCATCTCAGAAGGCGATCCAGGTCAAGGTCTATCAAGGCGAAGCGGCGCTCGTCGCGCAGAACACGCTGCTGGGCGAGTTTAAGTTCGAAGACCTCAAACAGGAAAGTCCGGGTGTACCACCGCGTATCACGGTTCAATTCGATCTGGATGTGAGCGGCATCCTGAACGTTTCCGCCGTAGACCGGGGCAGCGCGGCGGTGAAGCAGACCACTTTACAGGCCGCGCATACTCGCCTGAGCCCGAGCGCACGGGAGGCTTCCGCGCGCTATCTGGCGGACCTGGAGTTGGCGGAAATAGAGGTGGGAGATCCGCTGCTGGCGCGTGCCCGCAAACTGCTCGAACATAGGCGGCACGATGTCGCCGATCTGGCGAATGTCGTCACAGCCCTGGAAGCCGCCCGGCGCGATGGCCGCCACGAAGACGCCGCGCTGTTCAGCGAACAACTGATCGATGTGCTTTACGAACTGGAGGACGAGGACGCGTAACCGTAGTTTTCGTTCAACCTGCACCGGGAATAAGCGTAAAGTCCCTGCTGATACCGCCTGATTCAGGTTTGATCAGTAGGGACTTTACGGTTTTAGAACAAGGGCTACGGGGAGTCCTTCAGCTTCTGGGCACGTTGTTTCTGGTCATCCGGGCCGGTCTGAATGATCTTGTTCAACGCGGCCGTGGTGGCCGTGCTCTTAACAGCAGGCAGGTTCCGGTTCCGTCGTCTTTGGGGAGCGGCAAGGTCCAGAACGGTGTCCCCGGCGTCCGCACCAACCATCGGGTCGTTAAGCAGAGTCGCGGCCTGCTCGACGGCCGACGAGAGACGGCAGTCGCGCAGAATGGCCAGCGCCTGGCGTTTCTCTTCAGGCCGCTCCGCCAGCGGCAGAATCAGCGTGATTTTCATCACCTTCTGGTCGGCGGGCATACGGTCGTCCTGTCCGACAAGACGCAGGTAACCTCGCACCGATTCGATCCGCAGCGACTTGTCGGCGGAGGTCTTCGCGACATACTGCAAGGTCGGGAGCGGGCGCGAGTCGGACCACGAATTGGCCAGCAGCGTGACGGCAGCCTGTTTGACTTCGGCGTCTTGAGAGCCGGCGGCTCTCGTGAGCTCTTCCAGCGCACGGTCTCCGCCGGTGCCTGCCAGAATGGCGAGCAGGGCGGCTTTCGCGGCTCCCGCCGTACCCGGCAGCGCGTCGAGCACGGGAGCCGTGGCCTCATCGCGGTTGCCGAGACGCGTCCCGATAGTCACCACGGCATCGCGCGCCGCATCGCGGATATCGGCGTCGTGCGTGGTGAGGACCACCTTCAGCAGTTCGCCGTGCTCTTTCATGCCTCCGGTGCGTCCCAAGGCGCGGGCGGCTTCCACCGCAACGCTGGGGTCGGAACCGCGTGCGGCCTCCAGCAGCGCCGCCGTGACGGCGGGAGAGGGGCGCTCAGACAGAATGCCCATCAGGAGCGCGCGTTCTGCAGGAGCCCCTTTGAGGGCCGTCTGGAGGATCGCCTGTTCGGCGTCCGCGCCGGGCATGCTCGCCAGGCTCTCGCGGGCGATCCGTTTGTCATCTCCTTCACCCGTGCGAGCGATGTTCACTAAAACCGGCACCGCTTTTCCGCCGCCGAGGCGGGCGAGGGCGCGGATGGCCGCACCGCGTACCAGCGGGTCTGTGCTCTGAATGGATGATTCTACCACGGGGAGGGCCGCCGCCTCATTGCGCTCGGAAAGGGCGGTCAGCAGGACGGTCTGAGTCGCGGACGGGAGCGTCGGGAAGGCTGCGAGAACGCTCCGGGTGGTCTGCGGGTCGGCGAGCGAGCCAGCGGTGCGTGCCCCGACCTCTTGCAGGTAGAGGTCGGAGGAGTTCAGAAAGGCGAGCGCTACCGCAGCCGCATGCGGCGACGGCAGGACGGCAAGACCGCGCAGCGCCTCCCCCCGGATGACCGCCGGTCTGCCCTCACCGGTGAGACTGTCGTAGACCCGGCTGGCATCGGCTTGTCTGCCGGTCACTGCGAAATGCTCCGCTACATGCAAAATGGCTCGTGCCGCTGACACGTTGGTAGAGGGCAGGGATCGCAGCGCCGCCAGCGCGCTCAGAGTTCCGACTTTACCGAGCGCGCTGATCGCCGCTTCAGACACAAGCGGGTCCGAGTTAAGGATGAACGCTTTGAGAGCGCCGACCGCCTCGGCATCGCCCCGGTTTCCGACCGAGTTGATCACCCCGATCCGCGTGGAGCCTTTCGTCGAGGAGAGGGCCGTACGCAGCGCCTTCCCTGCCGCCGCGTCGGGATTGCGTTCGAGCGCGTAGCGGGCGATATCGGCCTGCTTCGGGTCGGTCAGCAGCTTCGACAGCACCGGCACCGAGCGAGCGGACCCGATGATCCAGAGCAGGCGGCAGGCCTCCTGCTTTCCCGCAAAGGTCGCGTTCGTATCCTCCAGCACCCCGATGAGATGCTGCTCGATGTCTGCCGTTTTGACCTTGTCATCGCCCGAGTCCTGGATCATCTTGCGGATCGCATCGACGGGCGCGTAGGTTTGAAAGTCGTACGTCTTCAGTTTTTCAAAGGGGTTGTCCTGAGCGCCGCGTCCTCCTGCGTGGGAGGAAAGAGTGGCCCCGGCAACCAGTGCGGTCAGCGTCAACGCTGTCGCCATTCGATGAGTCGGCTTCATGCCAGATGGTCCTTTCGGAGAATGGATGTCGTCCCCGCTTGCCGCCGTCGGTTGGGCGCAGAGTCGGAGGAAAGGAAAACGAGGGGAAGCCGACGTCTCCTGCCTGGTAGGGACCTGGGCGGGAGACGTGGCTCATGCAGGCGTTAGATATGCCAGGGGGCGCGCATCGGTGTGGAGAGCATGCGGGTCGCCGTCGGATCGTCCTTGAACTGCTCGGTATCCGGGTTCCAGTGGAGCTTACGGCCTGTCAGCATGGCGATCTGGCCCAGATGGCCGATGGACGCCGCGCGATGCCCGGTCTCGCAGGGAGCGATGGTCGGACGGCGGCTCTTCACGCTGTCCAGGAACTCGCGCCAGTGCCCCGGACTCCGGAACAGTTGCGTCTCGTTCGGCCCGACTTTCGCTTCGAGAATAGACTTCGCACTGGCCTCCAGGCTGTTGTTGCCGCGATCCACCCATATCCACCGGCCGTCTTCGCCGATCCATTTCGTGCCGCTGCGAATGCCCGCGTTTCCGCCGTTGGCGACGTGCATCTCGGCGCCGTCTTTGTACTTAGCGATGAAGTGGTAGACCGTGGCGGCGTTCCAGATTCCCTCGGTAGGATATTCGCCTTTGCCTTCGATCTCGACCGGGCCGGTGCTGTCCCAACCCATGCCCCAGTTTGCGATGTCGGCATGATGTCCGATCCAGTCCATCATCTGGCCGCCGCCATAGTCGAGCTGCCAGCGCCAGTTCCAGTGGGTGCGCTCGTCGCAGTAGGGAGCCCAGCGCGACGGACCGACCCAGAACTCGTAGTCGAGCTCCGGCGGAGCGTCCTTGAACTGCACTGGGCCGTGCGGACTCCCGGTCGGCAAGCCGACTTCGATCCGAGCGACCTTGCCGATGCGTCCGTTGCGCACCAGTTCACACGCGGTGCGGAAATGGCTCTCCGAGCGTTGCCAGCTTCCCGTCTGCCAGATGCGGTTGTTCTTCTTCTGTGCATCCGCCATGGCGCGGCCTTCGGCAAGGCAGTGCGAGACGGGCTTCTCGCCGTAGACATCGAGGCCCGCGTTCAGCGCCATGATGGCCGGAATGGCGTGCCAGTGATCCGGAGTTGCCAGGGAGAGCGCATCCAGGTCTTTGCGACTGAGCAGCTCGCGGAAGTCGCTATAGGTCGCGCAGCTCTGATTGTTGTTATGGCGATCCACGGTCTGTTTCGCGCCCGCAAGATGATTCTTATCGACGTCGCAGACGGCGACGATCTGCGTATCCGGCATGTTCAGGAAGGTGCCCATGTTGCCGGAACCCTGCCCCCCCAGGCCGATACATCCCATCACAATGCGGTTGCTCGGCGCGACATGGCCCCCGAGTCCCAGCGCCGAGGCGGGAACGACGTTGAACAACGTTGCTCCCGCTCCCGCCCCCAACACCCCCTGGATCAGGGAACGACGATCTATCCGTTTGTCTTCCGACATGATCGAACCTCCTCGTAGTCTGAACGATAGTGCGATTTCCAACCTCTGATTACGTTTTTCGCCGCATCAGGAGCATAATCCTGCTGCACTACCGAACTCGGACGCGAAAAACAGGGCGAAGGAGGGGAGAGGCCTATCCCAGAGCCAGTTCAATTGCTTGGTCCAGAGAGAGAGTGCGACCTTCCAGCCACCATGCCGCGAACGTAACGGCCTCGGTTGCCTGCTGTGCCGCCGCTACGGCGCGGTCATAGTCCTGTCGCTCATCGAGCGGGATGGGGTAGGAGATCGTTTCTCGTAAGATTTCGGACGCGCCCCAGAACATTCCCGCCCGTTCCCACTGAGCCCGCTGCACCGCCATCTCCGAAAAAGCTTCCAGCGTTTCGGCGATGATAATTTTGTAGTCCAGCGCCTGACTGAGCGTGAGCGCCTCGGTGAGCCACTCCATGGCGCGCCTCTGCTCGCCCTGTTGCAGCGCCGACTTGCCGAGATTGAGCAGGTTGCCCACCTCCCATTCGCGCATTCCTATCTCGCGGTTGATCAGAAGAGCGGCTTCCAGAAACGACTGCGCCGCCGTATAGTCGCGCTGATGAATGGCGAGAAGCCCCAGATTATTGAGATTGATCGCTTCCGACTGCCGATTTCCGAGGCGACGGTTGATTTGAAGCGCCTCCTCTGTAATGCGCCGAGACTGCTCAAAATCACCCAGATTGGAAGCGATCATTCCGAGATTGTTCAACGCGCTGGCGACCCCGTGCAGATTGTCCAGCTCTTCCCAGAGTGTTTTTGTGCGTTCGTACAGCGTTAGCGCCTCTCGATTGTCGTTTTGGAACTGCGCCAGAATGCCTGCCGCATTCAGCGCGTTTGCCAGCACGACCGGTGACACGGCAGCATCGGCCTGTGCGATCATCCGTGCCAGGACGGTTCGGCCTTCGTTCAGATACCCTCGCACCCTCCAGAACCGCTCCATCACCGCAGCCATGCGCAGTCCGCTCTCCATGCCACCAGGAATCTCCTCAGCCCAGGTCAGCGCGGCCCGCAGGTTGTCATGCTCCGCTTCCAGTCGGTCGAGCCAGACCAATGCGTCGGCTCCCTTCATTTTCGGCTTGGCTTCTGTCATCAGCGCGACATGGAAGGCCAGATGCCGGCTCTGTGTGGCGTTCGCCTCGCCACTGGCCTGCAGCTTCTCCGCCGCGTACTGCCGTACCGTTTCCAGCAGGCGGTAGCGGGTCGGTGTGCCGGTATCCGCGACGACGAGGTTCTTGTCCGTCAGGCTCGTGAGCAGGTCGAGGACTTCCCATACTTCGACGCCGCCTTCCGGACTGTCCGACACACCAACTTGCTCGGCTGCTTCCAGAACGCATCCCCCTGTGAACACAGCGAGCCTGCCCAGGAACGCCTGTTCCTGCGCATTCAGCAGATCGTACGACCAGTCGATCAGGGCACGGAGCGTCTGCTGGCGCGGCAGGGCGGTTCGTGACCCCCCGGTTAGCAGACGAAACCGATCGTTGAGTTTCCCATTGATCTCTTGCATCGATAGCGAACGGACACGGGCCGCCGCGAGTTCAATCGCCAGAGGGATACCGTCGAGTTGTACGCAGATCTGGGCCAGGGCAGGTGCGCTGTCGTTCGTGACCGCAAAGGAAGTTCGCACCTGTAACGCTCGCTCGATGAACAGGCGTACAGCCTCGAATTGCGTGAGGCTTTCGACCGTTTGAGGCTGCTTCAGGTCCGGCAGGGAGAGGGAAGGCACACGGTACTGCGTTTCGCCCGCAATGTTCAACGCCTCCCGGCTTGAGGCAAGCATCGTGATGTTCGGGCACTGCCTCAGCAGCGTGTCAGCGAGTTTTGCGGTGGGGTCCAGCAGGTGTTCGCAGTTGTCGAGGAGGATGAGCATGCGTTTCGACTTGAGATAGTCTACGAGCGACTGCAATATTGGTTTGCCGGCTTCCTCCTTCACTCCCAGTGCGTTTGCGACCGTCTGTGGAACAAGCGCGGCATCGGTCAGGGGAGCAAGCTCCACGAACCACACGCCGTCGCCCTCCTTCTCCAGCAGTTC
>JBBQPO010000015.1:0-46323 GCA_038217285.1 Chthonomonadales bacterium | reverse complement strand
CTGCGCCAGCCGGGGGAGTCGCTGCGGCGGCCTATCCCGCCCTGCCTGCCGTCACGGCGCGACGCATCTATCTTATCAATCGTCCCGGCTCCGTCCAGTCCAACATCGTCCTGGGCAATCTGGCGATCAAGCGGGGCGACCCCGACTTCTATCCCCTCACCCTCGCCGATATCATCCTGGGCGGCGGCTTCAGCTCTCGTCTCTTCGCCAATGTGCGTGAGCGCCTGGGCTACGCCTACGATGTCAGCAGCGCCCTTGATCGTAGCGGGCTGGCGGGCGACTTTACCGCCAGCGCTCAGACACGTACCGACGTCACCGCTCCTGCCCTCAAAGAGATGCTGCGTCTCACCGACCAGATACGTACGACGCCTGTCACAGACATCGAGCTGCAGGAGGCCAAATCCTACCTCAAGGGCAACTTCGTGCTGGGACTCGTCACGCAGAGTGGTCTGGCGGCGAGCCTTCTCAGCCGCGAACTCTACGGTCTGCCAACCGACTATCTCACCTCCTTCCGCGCTCATATCGATGCGGTCACGGTGGCTGATGTGCAGCGTGTGGCGCAGAAGTACTTCCTCGCCGACCGCGCGGCGATCATCATCGTCGGCGACGCCGACAAACTCCGTGCCCCCCTCAAAGAGATCGGCGAGGTCGAAGAGGTCAAATAGGTTCGTTCTGTGCGTTAAACGCAGATCGGCCTCCCTCTCATGTTGAGAGGGAGGCCGATCTGTTAGCTCTTACGCAAGTGAGATTAAGGGGCCGGCGCAGGCAGCGCGGCCTTCTGGGGCGGGTAGAGAGCCATCGGGGTCAGGAAGAAGCCGATGTGGTAGCGGTATTTGCGGTTCAGATCGTACATCAGTTCCATCGGAGTCGGCGAGAAAGGCCGGTCGAATCGAGCTTTATCCATCTGGCGGGCGGCTTCGGTGTACCGTTGGGAGACGCCCGGCTTGTTGGACATTTGCCAGTAGATACCGAGGGCCGCCAGCACTTCGGGCGACTGTCGGGTGCCCTTCGCCAGTCCATCGAGGACGGCTCCCCCCTCTTTCAGACGGTTCGTCTGGAGATACAGAAGCGCCTTCTGAAGGCGCGCATTGCCATTCGCGGGGTCACGCTTCAGGACGAAGTCGACGAACTTCATGGCGCGATCGTAGCGATCCGGCTGCTTCTCCACGGCGACGCGGGCGGCGAAGTCGAGATACGGCGCGACCTGAAAGGGGGCCAGGGCCAGAGTGGCATTCAGGGCATCCTCCTGCTCGTTGATTTTCTGCAGCGTCATAGAGTTCGCGTAGAAGGTCTCCGCAGCACGAGGCAGGAGTTTCGCTGCAGCCTGCGCTTCGGCGCGGGCCTGCGCGTATTTGCCCGTGGAGGTATCGGCATAGGTGGCGACATAGAGGGCGGCAGGGTAGTTCGCGGCCACATCGCCCGCGACCGACGTCCGGGCCTCGTCATACTTCGTGGCCCTCGCCAGCGCCAGACCCTGTACGGCGCGGGTAGCGGCGTCCGCCTTCATGCCGTTGACCTCGGCGATGTGCAGGATCTCCAGAGCCTCTTCCGGGGTGCCTTCGTAGAGTTTCGCCAGCGCGTAGCGGTTGACGCTGGTAGCGGGTGCATGCTCTTTGTCGGCAGATTTGCGATACTCCAGCACCGCCTCATGGACGTGTCCTGCGGCCAGCAGAGCGTCTCCAATGGTTTCGTACGTGGCGGCTGTACTGTCGGGGTTCTGCCTGGTGACCTCGGCTGTATGCAGATCGGCGGCTTGCTGGCGCAGGCTCTGAATCGCCTCGAGCTCCGTGAAGAATGTGAGCGCATTCTCTGGCTGCAAGGCACGCCGCATTTTGTAGGTCGCGAGT
Source organism: Chthonomonadales bacterium (assembly GCA_038217285.1). GTDB lineage: Bacteria > Armatimonadota > Chthonomonadetes > Chthonomonadales > Chthonomonadaceae > JANXLO01. The sequence goes on along the minus strand of JBBQPO010000015.1, from coordinate 44,476 downwards.
TCGAGCATCGTGGTGGAGTCGGTCGTGACATTTTTGGATTTTTCCAGCGTGGTCACCGCCTTGTTCCAGTCGCTTTCGCTCGCATAGATGCCGGCCAGAACACGGGAGCTTTCGGCATTACTGGGGTCGGCTTTCAGGGCGCGGCGGCAGTACTTCATGGCGGTCGGCAGATCGTTGGCTTTGAGGGCCTCGCCCGCCTTCTGCGCGAGCGCGTCCCCGCCAAGCGCGAGCTCATTCTCTATGTTCAGGGTGATGCTGAGTTTTTTGGTCTGTCCGTTGGCGTCGAAGGCGGTGACCGCCAGCGTATGCATGCCCTCTTTGTCGAGGATGGTGTCCCAGGTGAAGATATAGGGAACGCTGGGCGCGGTAAAGCGCAGTTGGTCGTCCACGTAGAACTCGACTTTGTCGATATTGTCCGTGCTGTCGGCATGCGCGACGATCTTGGCGACGTCGCTGATGCTGTCACCGGCTTTAGAATCGAGCTTCAATTTGATGTCGGCGCGCAGTGGCGCGGCGGCCGTGAGCAGGCAGCAGGCGGCGAGCAGGAGGCAGCAGACGAAAGCAGACAGACGAGTACGCATAGTTGGGTCACCCTTATCGGTATCGGAATGAAGAGGAGAGTGGGTCGGAGCGAGCGGAGCCCGCACTCTCACGGCGCAATGTTCACCAGGCGCGAATACGCAGGTGGGCTGGTGTCCCGGAAACAAAATAGGAGACATCGCCGCCGCAGCGGTCGGTCGGGAGCGGTGTGCCCGCAGGACAGCGCAGATGGAAGGTGGCGCGCACGGACTGCCCCGGATGCACGGAACCGAAATAAGCCGGGTCATCCGGCGCACAGACCACGCCATGCGGCAGCGCGGCGGTGTCCAGCCCAAGTTTGACCATGCCCACACTCTGGCGACCCAGATTCGCCAGCGACATCGTCACGGTGAGACGCCGCGAGGGCGGTGTTGTCTCAGCAGCGTCGGGCATAGCCGCCGCGCCAGGCTCACTCTCCGCATTGACCACGATCTGCGGCACGAGCTCCAGAAGGGCTGCGCTCGTCTCGGCCAGCGCATCGGTCAGGCGTTCCAGAGCGCCCATGACCGCCGCGCCTTCCTCCGCCCCGACCACATGCCGATGCTGATAGTTGCGCTGCATCGACTGCACCTGCGCCGTCAGCAGCAGCAGGCGATGAATACCGGAGAGGCGCGCACTGCTGCTCTGCCCACTACCGGCGGAAAGGCTGCCACGTTTCCCATTGCCCTCTTCCAGAATATGGCGCAGTCTCTGCGCGGGACCGGGCGATCGGAGCGCCATGGTATGCAGGCCGTCGTAGGTTTCGTTCAGAGCGGCGCGAGCCGCCTGCGCCACATCGGTATAGCGGTAGAGACAGACCTGACCGGGCAGCAGGAGACAAGGCTTGCGGATCGTGCCAGCCGCATTCAGCGTCCGCCCCTGCATCCGCTCCAACTGCGTCACGGGGACGACCGTCGGCATGACCGCGGTCGCCTGGCCGTCGTGCGAGACGGTGCGCAGTCGGCTCTCTGTCGGCGTCGCGCGGAGAGGGCGGCTCGCCTGGACCATGAGGTTCGGTGGCGAGAATATCAGTCGCTCCAGTTTATAGACGCCGCGAGGAAGGCGAATCTGCAGGCGAATCTGTTTTTTTTCTGAAGACGCGTTGACCAGACAGAGGGTCATCCCCTGCGCCGAGTGTACCGCATAGGCCCGCACCCCGGCGTCCGGCAGCATGGAGACCGACGCGGGCGTCGTTCTCAGTCGTCCCCAGAGCATCCAGGCCGGCTCCGCAGGTACGGCCTCCACAGAGGCCGGATCTGGTGGATTGGGGACGATATGGAGGATTGCCTCCTGAATGGCGCGCAAGGCGTTCGGATCTTCCGGGGCGCGCCGCATGGCATCGGCTTCGATCACCATCGGAAGAGGTTCGGCAGGCTGCGCCTGGTATTTGGCCACCGTCAGGACGAAGCTATTTTTGGAGGAGGGCCGGGGCCGGATCGGCGTGCGCAGCGGCATTAGAAAGCCGCACAGTCCCGCGACTCCCAGCACCACTACTCCGCCCTGCGCCCATCGTCGCGCCCCGGGAAGGTGCGGAAATCTCAAACTCATTTTTGTTGTTCTCCGGCGGAGGTATCGGCCGCAGGCGGGGTGGTGACAACTTGCCGGACGCGACGCTCAAAATCTTCGCGCTCCAGCATCACCCGACGCCCACAACCTTCGCACACCATACCGATGTCGGCTCCAGTGCGCGTTACCGTCCACTCGTCGCTGCCGCAGGGGTGCTTTTTCCGCAGCCGCACCCGCATCCCGACCACGACGGTCATCGCTTGCTTCATGGCATTCATCTATCTCGCTGTTCTCGCATAAACCATCGTCATTATACCACGCAGCAACACATAGCCATCAAAACCGGGTTGGTAAGTCAGGGTCAACGACCCCGAAAAAAGTTTTCGGGGTCGTTGGAAATGATCTCAGCTTCTCGCTGGTTCATTTGCGCACCTAGGCTGTCAGGGGGTGGGGTTGCCGAAGATCGATCCACGCAGACGATTCTGAGTCTGTTCGTCCTGTGATGCGAACCACGCCTTCATCAGAACCATCTGCTCGGCATGCCACTTGGCATCTTCTTTGCGCTGCTGCGGCGTCCAGAGTTTCTCCATGATTTTCGGCTGGACATACCACCAGTCCGCGAAGAGTCTTTGCTGATCTGGCGTCATCATATTGCGTAAGCGAAGGTTGCAGTCTGCAGCCGTTTTCTTCAGCAGATCGTTCTTCTGCACTTGCGTCAGGCTCGTGTCCGCGTTGATCTGCCTTTGCTCGCGGGTGTTATCGCTCAGAATGCTCGTGTACTGATTGTACTGGTCGTTCGTGAAGCGATAGAGGCTCTGTGCCGGGGAGTGGAGATAGTCCACGCGGCCATGTGGCTCCATCCGCACCTTTGCCGCATCGAACAGTGTGTTGGAGACCGGCTGGTTATAGTCGAACCACACCACTGCATCCAGTCCCCATCGGTCCAGATTGTAGCGCATCTGCTCCATCCGGATCGGCAGGTACGAGTTGGGATCCAGCCAGAAGAGTCTGCGCTCCTGAACGGGATCGACTCCGTCCACCCCCGGCTTTTTCTTGCTTTCCAGCACCAGTTTCGTCGTCGTCTGTCCGTTCAAGACCTCTTCGCCGAGAATCTGGCTGGTGAACTCCACGCCAGGCCCGAAGGAGTTCTCGCCTGTAATGGCACGCAGTGCGAAGGAGGTGAGAAGCGGTGGCTGCGTCGCGTCCGGAACAGGCACACCGTTCTGCCAGGTCTTGCCGGAGGTGTATACGGTGACATCTTGATCCTGTGCCTCGCGCCACTGTCCGTTCTTGATCCAGGCTTCAAACCGATGGGGAAGTACTCTGGTGATGCTGATCCCGGTATTGCCGTTGGCGACTTCCTCGGCGACATCCGGGCTCAACTCGCAGTTCCACCCGATCAAGTGTACCGTCTTGATCCGCTGACTGGCATCCCCCATCCGTTTCAATACGGAAGTGGCGTGGCCCCTCTGGTGTCCGGCGGTTAGAATGAGAACGCCCACCAATGCGGCTCCTGCCCATGATACTCGTTTTATCATCGTTCGATGCTCCTTGAGCCCCTTCAGGCTCGTTTGCAGACGAGAAATTCCCCCGGCACGCTTTGCAGGACAGGAAGCGCTTTCGGCAACCAGCGCAACGGAGATACGCGCTGCCAAGGAAGCAGAGGGAGTGTGGTTGGGCCAGGCGATGACCTGCGCCTCCAGTCGTTCCAGACGGTTCAGAAAAGCGGAACAGCCTGCGCAGGTTTCCAGATGCAGTCGAGTCGCCTCTTCCACTGGCTGGGTCTGCGGAACCCGGACGCTCAACTGACGCCGGATCTGATCACAACATCTCTCTCGCTTCATTGCAATATCTCCTTGGGTCGGGTCGCACGACCCGGCTGTTGGTGCGCTGTGGCGCTCTCCGGGGCTTCGAGCAGGCTCTGGAGCTTGAGAACCGCCGTGTAGAGGCGGGCTTTCAGCGTTCCCTCGGGAATACCGAGGATCTCAGCCGCCTCCCGACACAGAAAACCTTCTGACTTGACCAGCAGGAAGGCTTCCCGCAACGGTTCCGGCAAAGCCGCCAGAGCGTTTTCGAGCGTGATGCGCTCCAGACCGGCCTGCGCCGGGTCGGAAGAGAGCACCGCCACAGTGTCGTCCAAAGGGACGGTTTCCAGTCGGCACGCTTTTTGCATGTTGCGCCACTGGTAGAGCGCGATCCGATACAGCCAGGTCGCCAGTGAGGAGCGTCCTTCAAAACGCTTCGCTCCGACATAGGCTGCCAGGAACACCTCCTGCGTCAGGTCTTCGGCACAGGCGTCATTGCCGCAGAGGCGTAGACAGAAGCGAAAGATTCGTGTTCCGTATTCACGGTACAATGTATCGAAGCTTCCTGCTTCGCCGTCCCGAAATCGCCGCGCCAGATTTTTCTCGTCAAGTGTCATGTTTGAGGGCCCCTCAATGAGATAGTGTACAAAGGGAGGCGATTAGTTGCCAGCCACAAGAACTTGCGTCCTAACGATAGGCTGCAGGCGATGGAGAAGATGCGGACGTTAAATCCATCCAGGAGACGTAAACGATGATGCGATTTCAGCGCCTGGGAACCCGTTTTCTGGTAGGGATCGCGGTCTGGCTTCTGCTCCCGGTGCAGGCGGGAGCGGACCCCATTCATGACGCGGCCAACAGCGGTGATGTGGAGACGGTTCAGCGGCTGCTCAAGGAGGATAGCAAGCGCGTCAACGCCAGAACCCCAGGAGGGGCGACCCCCTTGCTGAGAGCGGCCATTCGCGGACAGTCGGCCGTGGTAAAGATTCTGGTGGAGAACGGCGCGGATGTCAACTTGGCACAGGGAGATGGCTGGACGCCCCTGCATGCGGCAGTGTGCGATGGCAACGACGCGGCGCACATCGAAATCACGCGCCTCCTGTTGGAACATGGTGCGAAGATGGAGGCTCCACAGCAGGCGGGTTTGACCCCTTTGCACGTAGCCACGCCTTTCCGGCCCTGGACGCGCGTGTCACCGCCGATGCCTTCTCCGCGCACGACTACTTCTCCGCCGTCGAAGCGCCCGGCCGCGAATCGAGCGGCGGCGTGATGCAGCCGTTCCTGCGCGGGTACGAAGGCGCGGTCGCAGGACTGGGCGGAAAGCCGGTCTTCATCGGCGAGTTCGGGGCCAATCGGACCGATGGCGAGGCCCGTTATCGCGGTACGCTCGGCGGCGCGGAGCTGGTGGTCGGCGGCCTGAACGCGGGTGTGCGCGGCTTCGCTCGCTGGGCCTACAACCACGCCGATACCGGCAAGGACGACGGCTTCAACCCCTTCGTATCGGTGAACGGCAAACTACAGCCCAACCCCTCCGTCTACTACGGCTACGCCGTGCTGACCAAAGCCATCAAGTCGGGAATGCAGGTCGCCGCGACCGAGGTTCAGGGCGGCAAAGACGCCGACGGTACGCAGCGCCTCCACGCCGCGACGCTGGTTGGCACGGGCAGAGCGTTCACCATCGTCCTCATCAACGACGGCGCACAGAGCAAAACCATCCCTCTCACCGGATCGCAGCGCCCGCGCCTCTACCACACCTGATACGACTCGACCCTGCCGGACGGCCTGCAGCGCGGCGCGGAAGTCGCCCCTGGCGAAACCACCGTCGTCTTGAAACCCTACAGCATCAACGCCCTCACCTCTTGGCCCTGGGAGCGCCTGAAACCCTGACCTACATCACGGCTTCTGATAACAGGTAATTTCCAGGTACTTTCTCTGCCCACAAGTGGTTCTGATAACTAGGAATCTCCGGCGGACATGGCGAACTTGTTATCGTTTGTCGGCAAATACAACAGACTCTATCTGCCCGGGAGGAGGGGAATGGACTATACCCAGATTCTGAACGCACTGCGATCGGCGTCGCTCTTTGATCTCTATCGGCTTCGGGTGGCTATTGAGCAGCAACTGGACAATCCAGAACGGGTTGAGCACGTCAGAGCACAGTTGCGGCCCGGGATGATCATCCATTACTTTGACGATACCGCCAATCGCCTGATCAAAGCCAGTGTTCTGGAGTTAAACCGAACACGCCTGGTCGTCGAGAACCATGAAGATAAGAAGCAGTGGTCAATCCGATTCTGTTCGGTCAACCTGGAGGGAGTCGCTGTGGATTTGCATCCGGTCTCTGCACGCCAACCGCTGGATCGGAGCTTGCTGCAGGTGGGCGATCACGTCGGTTTCCGGGACCGGCAGAACCGGGAGAAGTACGGACGTGTCCACGACCTCAACCAGAAGACCGCGACAGTTTTGACCAACTCCGGGGAGCGATGGCGAGTGGCGTACGCCTTCCTGTTTAAAGTTCTGAATCCGGGTGGCGAAGACGCTCCGGCCAGGGACCTCTCCGAAGAATGAGGCGAGACGTCGGCGATGTTATTACCCAAAACGGTGGCGATGCGTATCGCGCGATCCGGAGGTCGAGATGGATCCTCTCTTGAATGCTCACACAATAGCGGCTATCCAGCGTCAAAGACAGATTGGGCTCGGCTGGCGGTATGACGGCCTGGGGAATTGGACAACAGAGGCCCTTTTCGCCAAACTCCACGAACTCGACATCGACACCGACAGAGAGTGCTTTGCCGATCAGGCCAAGCAGGCAGGACGCTGCTCCGTTCTGCGTGAGAACTGGACACAGGGCAAAGAGCGCTACGACTTGTGGGACGACTTTCCGTTCCTGGCTGCCAAGGAACTCTGGCATCGGCTAACGCCCGACCTGCTCTGCCCGGAGATTGTCAACCGATACCTCGACGAGGTCATCCGTACCGCGGAAGGAGGTGACCAGTACCGCTCAGGTTCCAAGAACCGCCCTCTCTTGCAAGCGGCTCTGCCGCTCCTCGACTATCTGGAGTCTTTCCCGACCAACGAACGCGCGGAGCGCTATCAGGAGGTTTCCGACTGCTCACCCTATGACTACGGTGAAGTTCTTCTGAACGTGATCGTCAGACCCCCGCCTAAAGGAGACTGCTGAAAAGTCGATTTAGCGGGCATTTCACCGCGATTTGGGCTGATTTCGACCCTACGCGTAGGTCTGGTACAAACGTTCCAGCCTAGATATGGAAGCCGATAATGTTCGACCGTCACTTTTTCAGCAGTCTCTAAAGGCAGAGGGCTTGCGTCTGGTCGTTGGGTGAACCCTTCGACCGACACAATAGGCCGTCTGAACTGTCGGCCCGTGCCCCGATATTGATTGCCGCATTGAAGTCGGCATTCAACTCGAAGCCACACTTGAGACAAAGGAACTTGTCCTGGCTCTTGCGGTTGCCCTTATCGCAGTATCCGCACCGACTACAGGTGCGACTGGTATTGCGAGGGGCTACCAGAACCACACGAACGCCTGCGGCCTCCGCCTTGTACGACACGAACTGGCGTAGTTGGTCAAAGGCCCAGTTTCCCATCAGCCAGCGCATCTCACGTGAAAAAACCGTTTCTGCTCTGTGCCGACACGAACCGAAATAGACTACCAGGCCCAAAAACGAGCGCGGATCTCCCTGCCTTTGCGGCGTATCTCAACCATACCCGCCGCCTTGCGCCTACCATTATATCCATCGTTTGAGACGCTTTCTAAACGAATGGGTTTGACAAAGGAGCAAGTCCGGAGCCACGCGTTGAGCTTAAAGCGAAAGGAATGCATTGCTCGCACAATCCGACCTGGACACTCTAACCTATTCCACCTTGAACCACTGTTTAAGAAACTCGAAGAACTTGTTGATGAATACGAAAAAGACGGGCGTAGGAAGGAGGCACGTAGGAAACAAGGAATAGTCCCCAATCTACCATAAGTATTACTGTCCAAGGCATCATTTGGATTTGTCAGGTAGTCTGAGAAAGGAATGCCTGAACGGCAGCACGACTCGGAATACAGAGGAGACGCCGGGGTTTTGCAGGACGACACGACCATCATATCAACGCGCGACAGGGAGGACAGACATGAAAGCGATTGGCACACGTACGTTCACAAATGCGATGCTGTTGTTAGTGGGGCTTTTTGGTGGGATCGCGCTGCAGGCGCGGTCGGCGCCGACGGGCAGTTCCAGGGTACCGGATCTGGTGCAGGCCCATGCCTTCGCCCTGGTGGGCGCCGATGGAAAGGTATATGCGGATCTGACCTCGTCGGAACCCGGTGCTCCCGCCCTCACCTTGCGGGATCGCGGGGGCGCCGCCCGTGCGACGCTCTGCATTACAACGGATGGACGCCCGCTGATGGAGTTAAACGATAAAGAGGGGCATACGCGGATGGTCGCTCAGGTGGGAACGGACGGCATTCCAGCACTGATGATCCTCGACCCGGCGACCCACGCGCGGGTAGACCTGCGCATTGATGACGGCGGCAGACCCTGGTTTAGTCTCGCTGGTAAGACCGGCTCGGACCAAGTTCGTCTCTGCGTGAACCGGGAGGGGCAGTCGGCCTTTGATATGGAGGACAAAACCGGCAGTACGCGTATCTCTATGAATGGCAACGATTCCGGCTCCAATCTCTTCCTCGGCTCCAGCGATCCTTTCACCCACACGGAACTCACCGTCGCACCGGATCGCCTGCCTTTCCTAAGTCTTCAGTATCCGGGCGGGAAACGCTCGATCTCGCTTGGAGACGATCCGCAGAAGAATACCAGGCTCTCCCTGAAAAGCGGCAACGCCTACAAAGAGCTGGTGGCGCCGTGACGCCTCTTCACACTCCGCGTGGAGATCCTTCCTCACTGTCTTTTTCTTTCGCCGAGAGGGAGGACGCCAGGATTTCGTGTCCTAACTTCGTTCCGGCTCGCCAAACTCCGGCACACCTGCGTCGAAACCAGGGAGGGAGAGGCGGGGGTGGGCGCGAATGTATTCTGTAGAGAGAGGACCATCCGTCCTTTCTCGGCCCTTAGAGGGGAAGAAAAGGAGACCGTATTGGCAAAGATCTATCGCGTCGGCATTGCGGGAATGTCGCACGACCATGTCTGGGGCGAGCTGCACCAATGGAAGAAACTGGAAAACGTCGAACTCGTGGCGGCGGGCGATGATGAGCCGGAACTGCTGGAGAAGATCCGGAAGGAGTTCGGCGTTACGCGCCTCTACAGCACCTGGCAGGAGATGATCGAGAAAGAAGCGCTCGACATCGTGCAGGCGGCAGGCGGGAACAGTGAGGGCGCGGACATCGTGGAAGCGGCCGCGGCAAAAGGCATCCACGTTATCAGCGAGAAGCCGATGGCGGCGACACTCGCGCAGGCCGAGCGCATGAAGGCGGCGGCGGAGAAGGCGGGCACGCTCCTTCTGATCAACTGGCCGTCAGCATGGGGCGCGGAGTGGCAGGAGGTCGAGCGGCGTGCACTCTCTGGAGACATCGGCGAAATTCGTTATACCCGCTACCGAAGCGCGCACAGCGGCCCGGTGGCCATCGGCTGCTCCCCGAGCTTCGTGCGGGATCTGACCACGCCGAAGATCAACGGCGCGGGCGCGCTCATGGACTACTGCTGCTACGGCGCGAAGCTCGCGGCGCGGCTGCTCGGCCTGCCGCAGTCCGTCACCGGAATGCGCGGCTATTTCGGCACGGAGCCGAAATACGCGGCCTCGGACGACAACGCCGTCATTCTCGCCAAATACGCCCATGCGTTCGGTGTCTGTGAGGCGAGCTGGACGCAGCCCGTCGGCTACGCAGGAGCCAACCCGGTCGTCTACGGCACCGAAGGCTCCCTCGGCATTCACCACGGCAAAGTGCTGATCCAGCGCCCCGGCAAGCCGGAAGAGGCGATCGACCCTACTCCCACCGTCTATCCGCACCGCAGCGGCCCGGAGTATCTGCTCTACTGCCTCGAAAACAACGTGCCGGTCGAGGGCTTCTGTTCGCCCGCCGTCAGCCGCGACGCGCAGGAGATTTTGGAAGCCGGCCTCCGCGCCGCCACCACCGATCAGACCCAAAAACTACCGCTCGCCTGAACACAGAGGCACGTGCGCTGGCGGTTCAACGAAAAACTGCAATCCGAAGGCAGGACCACACTCGAAAAAAGTGGCCGCTTTCGGTTGCAATTCGGGGTCGTGTAGCGTATAATAAGTAGGCGTTGTTTTTGAAGAGAGGGAAAACCATGAAAACCGGAATACATCCCGACTACCAGATGACGAGTGTTGTCTGCCAGTGCGGTAACACGTTCGAGACTCGCTCAACGCGTAAGAGCATTCGTGTGGAGATCTGTTCCGCCTGCCATCCGTTCTATACCGGTAAGCAGAAACTGATCGACACGGAAGGCCGCGTTCAGAAGTTCCAGGCGAAGTACGACAAATTCATCAAAAAGTAGGTGCGGCCCTTGCGGTCCCCTCACGATCAAGCGCGTCTCTTTTGTCTCCCGGCTCGACCGACCGGAGCGGACAAAGGAGACGCGTTTTTTGCTGTTTACGGTATCTTCACACACTGTTCCCTGTTCGAGCAGAATCGTCCTGCTTGCCGGAAGCGTTATTGTGCCGACCCATCCAGCCGCTGAGGCCGATCAAATGGCTCGATGATAAAGTATTTCTTTGTCGCGCCTGTTTGATCCTGGAGTGTTACCGTAATGCTCTTACGCACGCCAGGCTTGCCACCGGGGCCCGAAAGCGGCAGGTCGGGATCGCGTTGGATGAAAACACGGATGGGCAGAATAACCATGTGCTTGAATTCCTTCTGCAAGATAGCGAAGGCGGAGGCGTCCAGCGTACCCACAAGTTGCCCTTGTGGGTCGAAAGCGAACCGAACTTCAGCAGGCGCAAGAGCTCCTAACAGACGCACACAGCCCAAATTGCGGGTCGACAGCGGAGATTGAACATCCATCCAATGGTCCAGATTTCGGACCTGTGCATCCCGCAGACGCGCCATCTCCAACAGATCGGGCAAGATATGGCGTCCATTCTTGACGAAGTTAGCCAGCCACCGATCAAGCAACGGCTGCGGGACATTTGCCTGACGATCCTGGGCCCAAGACCTACTGTAAACCAGGACGTCCTTGCCTACTTTTCGCCAGCGATAGCCTGCTCTGGCGCAGAGGAGAGTCAGCAGCTTCTCCTGCGTCCCTTTTGTCTGCTCGATGGGAACAGGCCATCTGGGAAACACCTCTGCGTAGATGGTAAGGCCCGATTCATGCGCGATCAACCTCAGAGCTGTTTCGAGAGGCATGGACGAAGTATTTGTGGACGCCTGACTTTGCCAGTGGGCGAGGATGTCCATGGCAGGACCCTGCTTCTCTATCGGCGAAAGCTGCATCTCCTCCGTATCCAGCAACCCCGTATACTGCCTCTGCGTATCGAAGATAAAACTGCGTGTGCAGTACGTATTATTATGTGGATTGACGCTCAACAAGTACACCCCAGTCGTATCACTATCACCTTCGCGCTCCAGGCGCAGCATCGCGCCGGAAGTAGATTGGCCAGGGGAGGGAAACTTTTTGGGTACTCCAGCAGGAGGGTCCGGAAGTTTTTCCAGTACCCCTTGCGCTTCCGACGTAAAAGCAAGATCAGGTAGGTCCACACTGCCCTGCTGCATCAGCGCCTCAATCTGGCCGTCTGCCAGGGCTGCGAACGCCTCGTACAGGGGACGGGCTAAACCGTCCAGCCCCCCGGTGCGAATGTTTGCCTGGAGACAAGGGCACTCCGCTTGAAACTTCGCCTGTTCCTCTTTGGGCAGGCGGGTATAATTCTTCAGTTCTTTCAGCCAGCGAAGGCAGGTCTGACGTGGCACGTCCAGCAACGCCTCTTCTTCGTCTATCCCATGACGAGTCCGTCTCAGGTAGTAGACCGGCTGCTTGGATTCTTCGGTGGTTCTGATCCATTCACAGGACCGAGGCGACTGGGTCCCGTGCCCAAATAAGTCTTGCAGTCGGCCCATCAATGTGCGTAAAGGCTGGTTTTTGGCATGCAAGCAAATACGGTAATCCTCCAGCGCCTGTTCTGCTCGAATAGGGACCTCATACCGACGTGAGAGGCTTGCCAGAACGTCGCGGAGGGGCTTTCTGGAAGCGTCTAGACTTACCAATGTCTGCAATCCTGCATCCGATGCCATCCAGGAAAGACGCGGAGGCTCTGGAAATTCACGTACGACTATCCGGGATTGGGAGATGCCTGAGAGGGTTAAACTTACAAACAGAAAGGACCAAACAACAAATAGACGTTTCATTTTGCTCGCTCCCCAGAAGGAGTACGTCCTTCTAAATCGGAAAAGTCACGGTGAACAGGAAAGTACCGATGCATTGGATCACAGATCACCGAAGCATCGGTACCACATGTCAAACAGACGCCTCGCTTACGATCCAATATTGTATTGATACCAGCTAGTGTACGCATCTATTGACTTTCGGCCTTTTGGATTACAGACGGCCAATAACTGCGTCGAGCGCATTTTGATCTCATTATGCGCCCGCAGAGTGCCTGCTCGAATGTTAGGCAGACGTCTGATGGTCAATAATGTCCCGCTGCCGTCTGAGAGAACTCCATGTATATGGTAAGCGATCCATACGCCACTGTTTACAAACCTATAAGGGCGCCAGTCCGTCGTAGAACCATTGCTGGCGCCTCCGCTCCCTCCGAGTATGGAGTTCTCAGTCCCGGCGTCAGTGGCTTGGCTGGGTTCTGTGGCACCCCAGTCCTTCATTCTCAGCGCCCAGCCCATACAATAGGGAGTTCCGGACACGTTGCACGAATAGGTTATCGTGTCGTAGGATACCAAGGGGGTTTCGGGGGGACGAATGTGGACATAGCTAACCGCCACGTCGGCACGGGAACGAGTTGGCGCGGAGGCCAAGATAGCCAGCGCTGAAGCAAGAGAGCAACCGGCCACGAACCACGAATTTCGAGCGAGCATTTCTTCTCCTTTGTGATAAAAAGCAGAATATTGTACACATGTTTATGCAGACTATGACTTACGCTGTTACTACAAGACGAGTTGACTACATCGCAACTTGACACGTAATTCATCGTTCGCCATCTATACAGTACATTTTGGAAGCTGATTGTTCCTTACAGCATGGCATCATGGCTACATTAAATGTCATTCTTTCAAATACGATGCAAGCTACGTCTGTCGTCAGATATATTTGTGATGTATTCGTGATGTATTCGTGATGTATTTGCTAATTTCCTCTTTTTGGTTACTAAGTTTGACGTTTATACTTTCGCAGAGCGAAAGTGCGACATCTCAGAAGTCGGAAGAGGCGAATATCCGTCATAAATCGTCCGTAAGTGCGGACGCGCTGGCGCGTATTCGTGAGGGCGCAGGTAATACCAATCGTCTTCCTCGTAATATTAAGCGACATCTGATTGAGCAGGGGATCATTCAATCTGACGAAGAAGCAGGCATATAGCCTCCTAAAGTGATTTGACGAGGGTATTTTGTCGTAGAAACAGCGCCCCATTCGACATGCTCGAACGGGGTGCCTTTGTACTGTCTCTTCTGGCTTTGCCCTTTGGGTAACGATACCTTCGCGGATCAGATTGTTCGTGGGGATACATGGGGAATTGCTTTCGCCTGCGCTTGTGATCTATACTTTTCCGGCAGGATGAGGGCGAAGATCGAGCAGGACGCAAGAAGAGGGAGACAAAGATGGCTATGGGGAAGCGCGCAGGCTGGTTGGTTCCGGCGTCGGTGGGGATTGTGCTGGGCATTGGAATCGGTGCGGTGAGTGTCGCGCCCTCGCTGGCGCGTCCGACAGTGGGGCAGAAAGAGGCCGTAGCGAATCCTCAGGAGCGAACGCTGGATGCCAATCTCTATATGCAGACGTCGGCGGAGTACCGCGCCTGCTGCCTGCAGACCTACGGCTGGATGACGGAGCGCCTGCGGTCGAAACTGGCCGCGACCCGCAACGACGGTTTGCCGCCTGCCGTGGTCATGGATCTGGACGAGACCGTGGTAGACAACGCCGGATTTCAGTCGTTTCTGGATCGCGAACGTCTGGCTTACAGCGACGCGCTCTGGGATCAGTGGGAGAGCAAGTACGCGGACGACACGCGGCTGATTCCGGGCGCGAAGGCGTTTATCGAAGCGGCAGAAGGGATGGGCGTCACCGTCGTCTACATTACCAACCGCCTGACTCGCAATCGGGCAGCGACCATAGAGGCGCTGAAGCACAACGGCCTGAATTTAGAGGGCATCGAAGACCGGCTGCTGACGAAAGACACCGCTTCGGACAAGACAGCACGACGACAGCAGGCGGAGCAGAAGTACCGCGTGCTGCTGATGGCAGGGGACAACCTGCGCGACTTTTCGGAGGAGTTCGTGGCTTCGAAGGCACCGACCGATGCCGACCGCACGACCGCGATCGCGGCGCGGGCCGCGCAGGTCGATGGCCGCCGCTATCGGTTCGGAACCGACTGGTTTATTCTGCCCAATCCGGTCTATGGCGAATGGCAGCGGCTCCTGAACAACAGCAACGGGCACGCCCAACTGCGCACCTCCGCCATGCCCCCTACCACTCGGTAAGAGACGGGGACGGAGACACGGTTTTGCAACGTAAGAAGGGAAGCCCGCCGTCCGGGGTGAACTCCTTCTACCATAGGATGCCGGATGGCAGGGGCGATGGTCGCTCAGGAGGCGTTTTTTGGACGAAGTAAAGGCGACACCGACTGAAAAGATGACGACGGAAGCCGTGCTGCAGTACGGCGGGCAGGCCGTGATCGAGGGCGTGATGATGCGGAGCAAGCACTACTTTGCTGTCGCCTGCCGCCGCCCGGACGGGCAGATTGTCGTGCAGAGGGAAGAGGTGGACAAGAGCATCATCGGCAAGCTGAAGTGGCTCAACAGGCCGTTTCTGCGCGGCACGCTCGCACTGGTAGACGCCATGGCGCTCGGAAGTCGTGCGCTCTCCTTCGCCTCCAACGTGCAGTTGCAGTACGAGCAGGAGCGCAGCGGTCAGACCGCAGTCGTGGTCAGCCCGACGGAGAAGGCGCGGGAGGAGATCCGCGACAGCGCCGCCTCTCTCGCCAACGGCATTCCGCTGGTCGTCTCCGAAACCGCGCCCAAGTCCGGCAAGATCAACGACATCGCCATCGGCAGCAGCCTGGCGTTCAGCCTGGTGTTCGGCGTCGTGCTGTTCGTGCTGATTCCGACCCTGCTGACCGACAAACTGGGCAAATACCTGCACCCCATTATGGCGGGTGCGGATCACAGCGATGTCTGGCGCAACATCTCCGACGGCCTGATCAAGATGGTGATCTTCTTCGGCTATATCTCGCTGATCTCCCTCAATGGCAACATCCGCCGCGTGTTCGAGTATCACGGCGCGGAGCATAAGGCGATCAACACTCTGGAGGCTGGCCTGCCACTCGACACCCACAATGCGCTGGCCGCCTCGCGTATCCATCCCCGCTGCGGCACCAGCTTCATCTTCGTCGTGCTGGTCGTCAACCTGATCGTCTTCGCGTTCCTGCCGCGACCGGTCTGGTACCTGCGCTTCCCACTGCATCTGGCGGTCATTCCGCTGGTCGCTGGCGTGGCCTACGAGATCATCAAGTTCGCGGGCAAGTTTCGGCGCAATCCGCTCGTCATGGCGATCTTCGCGCCCGGCATGGCGACGCAGTACCTGACGACCCGCGCACCGGACGCCTCGCAGATCGAGGTCGCCCTCGCGGCGCTCTACTCCGTTATGGAGGCCGAAGGCCACCTGCCCATCGCTGTTCAGGAGGCAGGCGCGCCCGAACCCGTTACAGCCTGAAACGCCCACAAACCGGAAAAAGTAGCGCTGCCGTACGGCTACTTCTTGCCGAGATGGGCGACGAGGAAATCGCGCACATCGAACACGGTCTGCGTCGGCGGGACATGACCGGACTCGACGCGGTGTACCTGCGTCGCTTCGTCGGCGTGGGCGGCGGCGACGAACGCGGCGGAGGCCTCCGGGGGAATAAGCTCGTCGTGTTTGGCGACGACGATCAGCAGCGGGCGCGGCAGGATGCGCCCGACGAAGTAGATCGGGTCCGCGACGTTGGCGATCTCCTCCACGCGCTTCAGCACTGCGGGGGTCATCGTCACCGGCCAGTGCGCTTTGAGGACGGGGAACTTATCGATATTCTTCGCCAACTCCACAAAGCCGCCGCCAGGAACCACCAGCGCGAAGCAGGCGACGCGCTCCTCGACTCCCCCGAGAATTCCCCCCAGAATGCCGCCCATGCTGACGCCGAGATAGCCGATGCGGCTCTTGTCCACATCCGGCCGGGTCTCCAGATAGTCGACCGCGCGGCGCAGGTCGATCACGGTCTGAACCCAGGCATCGCGCCAGGTGAACGAGTCGGGTTTGATATCGTTCACGCGGCCCAGTCGCATACGATCTCCCCGGTACTGCGCATCGATGGAGAGCGTGATGAAGCCGCGCCGCACCAGCGCCTCGCTGATCCCATGAATATAGTTGACATCCTTGTCGCCCCCGGAGCCGTGCATGAGCAGCACGGCCGGAAAGGGGCCTTTTCCCTTCTTCGGCACCGCGACAATGGCAGCGACGCGCTGATCGTGCGCGGAATCGTAGTCGAGGCGGAACCGGGTGCGAACCTCCGAGTCGTCCAGTGGTTTTACGGTAACATTCAGAGGCAGATCGCTGTCGTAAGCATAAAAGGCGCGGCGCAACGCCTCGGTGTTGTCCGCAGGCGCGGGAAGCGTGAACGTTTTTTCCTGCGCTTTCACCGAAGCGAGCGCGCCTCCGCCAAGCCAGCACACAAACAAAATTGGCAGCAACCGCCGCCACAGACATCTCGTAGCCATTCCGAAAATCACCTCGCATTGTGTTACCGTCAGTGTACACGAAAGCTCCAGCCCTGGCAAGCGGGGCCGGGCGTCTGCTGCAAACAGCCCGACACGCGATTAACTCTCGCTCTGCCGCTTCTGTGCTTCACCTCCGAGGAGGGTATGGGCTTCGCGCAGGATGCCGGGAATGCGGGCGGCGAAGGGGCTTTTCGAGAGGGCAGCAAGGAGCGCGGCCTCGTCGAACTCTCCGGCATTGTCTCCGGGGCACCAGTGGTCGGCATGGCCGAGTAGGTTATAGCGGCTGCGGGCCCAGACCTCCAGATCAAGTGACTTGGTAAACATCCAGAGGCGCAGAATGTCCAGTACATTCATCTCGCCCGGTATATGATAGTGTTCCGGAATGCCCTCGGTCCAGTGGTCCGCCCAGTCCGCTCCCACCACGCGCGCGATCTCAGCACGAACGCGCGCCTCGATGGGCGGCAGTACTTCCGGGATCCGGTCGTAGTAGGCGAGTGCGCCGATATGATCGTCGAAATCGGTCGGACGGGCAGCGCCGATGCTGAGCGTATGCACCTGCGGGCGTGCCAGACAGTAGAGATCGTTGAACTGCATGGCGGAGAGCGGTTCGCACAGTGTTTTCAGTTTCGCGGGCGGATCGTAGAGCCGCCCGCCCTTGTCGCTCGGCGAGATGATGAAGACGCCCATGTCCTGCCGCGCCGCCGCCTCGATGGCCGGCCAGTTCGTATCGTTGACGAAGTACCAGTGCAGGTTTATATAGTCGAATTCACCCGTCTCGATCGCCTTCGTGATGACGCTGCACGGGCCATGCGTCGAGAACCCTATGAATCGCACACGACCATCGCGCTGCAACTCCCGCACGACCTCCATACACCCACCGGGGCGCAGAATCCAGTCGATATGCTCGTCCAGATTCAGGCCATGAAACGCCAGCAGATCGACATGCTCCAGGCCGAGGTAGTTCAGGGACTGCTCGAAGGTCTCCCGGAACTCCTGCGCCGACTCGCGCGGAGAGACCTTGGTCTGCACGATCAGGCGTTCACGCGGCACCGCCGGCAGCACACGGCCCAACTGCATCTCGCTCGACCCATAGCCACGCGCCGTCTCGATATGATTGATTCCAAGCTCCAGAGCACGGTGAATCGTCGCCTCCAGATTGGCCTGCCCCTCCGCCGGGATCTCTTCCGGCGGCACATCCTGCCACTTGAACTGATAACGCATTCCCCCGCACGAAAACACCGGCATCGAAAGCTCCGTGCGCCCAAATCGACGATATCGCATCGTTCCACCTTTCCACCAACGGCTGCTAAAAAGAAGGCCGGACGAACGGCTCTCCCTGCTCTCTCGCTGTTAGACAACGAGAGCCATGACTCCTTTTTTTGCGGGAACTTATTGCGTTCTTCCCCGTCTTCCTATCAGGTAGTCGGTATAGATGTCGAGAATTTGTGTGTCCATGACGGTATTTTACCGCCAACAAGGGCAAGCTAAGTCAGATTAAAATGTTCGCCTGCGTAAGGTGAGATAGTTAGGCAACTCCCAAGAATTACCGCTCCACATTCGAGCCCCTTCTGAACTCAACCGAGGCGGAATTGTGGAGCGATAATAGTTTGGCGGTTCCTTACTTACAGGTTGATGAAAACCGTCGACTTTGAAACACCGCTACGATCTGCGTCGGTGACAATCACTTTTCATATCTCCGGAGGGAATGGCATGGATAGAGTAGCGGATACAGATAGACTACGACAACTCTTGTGGGGACGCCGGGAATTCCTTGTCGCGGCGAGTGGTGCGTTGCTCTCCGCCAGCGCTCTCGCGCTCACTGGATGCGGCGGCGGAAGTGGCGCTGTCAACGGGGGCAGGATCCGTTCCGTATCAGGTCAACTGCTCTACCCTACCGGGTTCAAAGCGAATGTCGGCAGTCTGAACGTTTCGAATGGCCTGGGATCGAGCGTTGTCAAGTCGGACCAGACATTTAATGCAAAATGCCTCGATACCGGACCCTCGCTGGTCTATGTTCAGGACGCAACAGGGCAGGCGCTCTTCACTGGATTTGTCGATCCCAGATCGAAATCCGTTACCCTTGGCGCACTCTCCTCAGCAACGGCACTGGTCTACTTTGCTCTGGATGCGTACTCGATTCCTGAAAGTGCCCGTAGTGAAGTCGTCACTCTGATTCAGCAGAACTCCGCGACGGTCACGCTGTCACAAGTTATTGAACAGCGCGTGCTGGCAGACTCATTCGCTCTTGATAAAAGTGACGCTCAGATCGCTGCCGCCTTGAAAGTGGCTGTCGGTACCATCAAAGGGGGCGGCAAAGCGGCTTATCGACCTACAGGAGCAAATGCGTCTGCCGGAACTCGCGCCACTGTCCCGCCCCTGCTGCAGATTTCTCCTTCTGGACAGCAGAGCGGGTTCGAGGTCAATCAGGACATCGCCAGCGTCGGTTTCGTGGGAGTCAACCACTTCCGACGCTACACCAAATTCTATACGTATAAAACGGGAACCGTCGATCTCACGGATGTACAACACGACCTCCCGCTCGCCGTGGCGGCAAACGCTCCGATTTCGGTACTCTCCACACAGAACCTTTCCCTGTTCACTGCGCTCAGCGACCTTTTGAAAAGCTCCGCGCCTTACTCACCGGTTTCAAGTCCAGTGATACCTCTGGCGCTCGATCCGGCGACGAAGAAAACCTTCTTCGATATTATCGTATTGGGTTCTGCGTTTTCACAGGACGAGCCGAGTTTCTTCGCCGCGTCGCGCTATGCCAACGAGGTGGTCGGATGGCGCGCGACCGTCAAGACCCTGACGCTCAAAGCCTGGTTTGTCGACATACTTTTCTCGCTGCTGCTCGATGCGGTGGGCATCAAGGACATCATTATCAACGATGCTGCCATCGAAGCGGCCATTCTCTCCCTGACCGCGCTCGAAAATGCTGCATGGCAGACAGCCATCGCTCGCGCGCAGCAGGGTCTGTTCGGGGCAGCGGCTCGGCTGGGTATGGAAGCGATCGTAACCGATGATCTTGTCGCCAATGCGTGTTTCAGCGCGCTGCTCAAAGTCATTGGAAGCGCCGAGGCGGCAGCCGCGCTCGCGGTGCAGAGAGCCACTTTCAAGACCTATGTCGGGGTGGCGCTTCGGGTATTTGTCAACGTTGTCGTTGCCGCGTTCGGGGCGCTGGGTGTCGGGGATATGGCTGCCGTCGCTGCCAACCTGCAAGCCTCAAATCAAGGCGATTTGTGGGCGGCGACACTCACCGCGCCGACGCTGATTCTCTCTCCGACCGCAGCAACGATCACGCCTGGGGCGAGAGTGTCGTTTACTGTCAAACCGCCCGCAGGGCTCACGGGCATTATTACGTATAGCTGGACACAAAATGGAACGACATCGACGCTTTCTTCAAGTGACGGTATTGTTGGCAATGCCATTCATACCACATCGACTTCGGTCGATCTTGTCACGACGACTTCGGACCAATCGGCTATCACGGTAATGGTGACTGCAGTGCTGAAAGCGCCGGATGGCAGCACGTCTGAAATCGGTAAAGCGCAGGCGATCATCACCCTCCAAACGACGAGCGGCAGCTTCACCGGCACTGTCACGCAGAAATTCGTCAACACGATGAATTACAAAAACGGCCAGTTTGACGGCACGTATAATATCTACGCCGGCTACGTCTTCTCGGTGCCGACGCGAGCGTGGACGCTTGCGGAAGCATTTATCACCGGAGGCACTGCAGGAGCGCTGTATCATACGGACTACGATCGCGGTGCGCCGCTCTTCGATTCGGATATTACCTTTATTTCTTACTTCTATCAAGGCGGAGCGTCAAAGTACTACAATCTGGGAAATGGAACGGTTTTCCTCTTCCGAACGGAGGCCCAATCTGTATCGTCTGGCAGCATTCAGAATGCCATAGATGGCCTCAAGAAAATTCTGGATCAATCTCCGGTCGATCACATCACGTTCACCTGATCGGCTCTAAACGGGGTACAACAGCGTCCGTGGCGTACCAGGGGGCGGTAAGGATTCGTGTAAAAAACCCACACTTCATCCAATACCTTCGCCAAAACGGGTGGCGCATCCTGAATGAGAATAGGGCTTTCGGATCGTGGTTGTAGGTGCAAACCAAAGCAACTCCGAAAAATTGATGACGCTACATGTTTGCACGATCAGCGCTAAATGTGCCGATTGGCAGATGTTCAACGGTCGTTTATCAGGTAGAATATTTGTGGAGGCAGGCCCCATGATGGTACCGTCCTCAGTCGACAACGCCATTTAACGTTTCTCCTAAAGGATGATTATGCGCCTCTCAAACTACTTCTCCGCGACTATGATCGTGGCTCTGACCGGTCTGATGGCCGGGCTTTCCACCCCCTCTCAGGCGGATAACTTCCTCTATGTCGGCGATTACGGCAGCGGCGTGCTGCACCGTTTCGATGCCTCGTCGAGTGCGCTCGCCGCCTCGCAGGGCAAACTGCCGGACTCACCCAACAATGTCGATCCTTTCATCGCCGCAAGCTACCATGTCACAGAAGGGGTGCACGGCACCAACAACACGCTGCTGGTGACCACCAATGTCAGCGGTGTCGGCCCGCGGTTGGCCCGTTTCCGCCGGGACAACGGGGCTTTTATCAGCTACGTGGGCACCAAGACGTACTCGGGCATCGGCGGAATCGCGATCACCAGCGACGCGAACCACGTCTACATCCCCGACGAAGCCGGCAATACCCTCTACCGCATCAATACGATAGACGGCAGCATAGCGTCTTCGGTCGGACTTACGGGAATTCACGACGTCGTCGTCAGCCCGGACGGCAGTTACATCCTTGCCGCTGGCTACGCTCATGCCAGCGGTTACACCGTTGGAGGGACGGCCTACAGCGTCCTCAAGTTCAACGCGGACCTGACCAATGAAACCGGGTTTATCAAACTGAACGATGCCGCGACCGGAAATTTGACGAATCCCACCGGAATGGCCTTTGCCGCCGACGGCAGCTTGTTCGTCGGAAATAACAAGCGCAGTTCCACGGTCGACAGTTCGATTTTTCACTTTAACAGCAACGGCACGTACATCAACAAAGTGACCGACCATAAGCTGGACGGCATCTTCGGCGTGGATTACGGCCCGGACGGCAACATCTATGCGAGCGGCCTGGCCAGCGCCTACGGGGCGCCCACAAGCTTCGACTGCGTCGTAAAGTACAATCTTGCCTACAAGACCGGCAATACTCTGGACATCTATAACTCCAACGCGGTGTCGGCTTACCTGCTGGGAAATCAAGCGGTGTCTAAATACCTGAAGTTTGACACCAACTTCGCTCCTGCCAACGACCCGGCCACCCCCGAACCCGGCACATTGGGCCTTCTGAGTGCGCTCGCGGTCTCTGGGGCAGGTTTCCGCCTCCGCCGCAAACGGGCCTGAGCGGTCTGGCGGAGAGAGTTCTTGGAAAGGCGCCTCAGCGCGGAGGGTTTCCGGGATTTCAACGCCGGGGAAATATGAACGAGGCTTGATGACAGGCGAAGACCAGACTCCGAAAGGGCGGGTGACGCGCTAACCCGCAATCGCAGCCAGGAGTTCGGCGATGGCGAGGGTGTCCTCCCAACCGTCGCTGGCGTCTTCAATGCACCACCAGGCCGAGAGTACCGCCTGCGCCACCGCCCAGCCGCGAATTCGCGCCCGGTCTATGTGCAGTTCCTCTGCCATCTGATAGACCCGACGCTCCAGCAACTGTCCTGGATCGACCACCATGTGTCGATCTGGCCAGAGATTGCGCAGCAATGCCCCGACCTCATACGCCGGCTCACCGACGATACCTTTGGGATCGATAGCCATCCAGGCGTGGCGCTCTGCGGCAAGGATATTGTCATGGTGCAGGTCGCCGTGCAGAACGACGGGCGCGGAGGAGGAAGCGAGAAGCTCCGTAAACAGCGCTTCCGCCTCCTCAAAGAGACGGAGCGGAAAGGGGCCGACGCCGCCTCCGAAATGGGCGCGCATCTTTGGCATGCCGGCGGCCCAATCGCGCACGTCGGGAAAATCGTGCTCGGCCGGTACGGGCCGCCATAATCTCTGCATGACCGTGGCCGCGATGGAGGTCGCCCGCGAATCGTTGGCTTCGTCGGCGAGCGTCGTGAGCACCGTACCGGGGCGCAGACGTTCCAGGAGGAGCACTCCACGTTCCGGATCGGCGTCCAACAGACGAACGCTATGCCCGCCATCGTACACACGCAGCGCTTCGATCTCTGTCTGCAGCTCTTTGTCGGGCAGGCCGATCTTGATAACAGCCTCTGTTCCGTCCTCACGAACGACCGGCGCGACGTAGTTGTACGATAGGTTTGCAAAGGCGGGCAGCACTCGCAGCGACCAACGCTGCGCGGAGTAGTCGAGCAGGGCGGGTAATCGCT
Organism: Chthonomonadales bacterium; assembly: GCA_038217285.1. Lineage (GTDB taxonomy): Bacteria > Armatimonadota > Chthonomonadetes > Chthonomonadales > Chthonomonadaceae > JANXLO01. Next base: position 21,316 of record JBBQPO010000015.1, on the reverse strand, counting down.
CCCATAGTTCGGGACGTCGTGCGCTAAAATCCGTTTCGCTCGCCATATTGCTCAGAGGCTCTCCAACTGTTCGACGAAGTAGCCAGGATTGAGGGCTTCCCCGGTGGCGTGTTCCAGCCACGCTTCCCAGGGAGCCATAGCGCCGGGGCGGAACAGTTCGGTCTCCATATAGGCGCCAACCTTCGGGCTGGCGATGAGCGCGGCGGCCGGCTCGCCCGCCAGAACCCTGGTAGAGAGATGGTGGAGCAGTTGCGAGGCGACCATCTCGCCGAGCTGGTAGTTGTGGTAGTAGACGGGCGCGGAGGCGAGGTGAATCTTGGCGGCCCAGTCGGGAGCATGTCGGCCTTCCGGCGGGATAAGTCCCTGATATTTCGCCTTCAGCGTCCACCAGAGCGTATTCAGGTCCTGGTCGGAATCGCGATAGAGGGCGCGTTCGAAATGCGCCATCACGAAGCACCAGCGCATGAATACCAGCAGATGGTCGCGTGTCTCGCGGCGGGCGGCGGCGGCGATACGCGCGGCTTCGTCAGGGGCGACACCGGCATAGGTCGCCAGCCAGTCGGCGTTTTTGGTCAAGCGACCCATGAAGAGCGCGATGGCCTCGGTGGTCATGATATGGGCGGGTTCGCGCAGCAGATAGGGCAGTGCGGGGTCGAGGAACTTGTCGTAGACGGCATGCCCGAACTCGTGCAGGGTCGTGCTCATCCAGTGCTCGTTGGGGCGATTGTTGCAGAGGACGCGCACATCGTTCGCCCTGTCGATGTTGGTGCAGAAGGCATGCTGACACTTCCCCGGACGCTCGTAGAGGTCGGCGATCTTCAGAAGGTCGTCCACAGGCAGGCCGATGGCGGCGAAAAAGTCGGCGGTCAGTTTTTCGAGGTCTTTGTCGGTGAAAAAGCGGTCGAGATCGGCCTCACCGGGGCCGGGCTCCTGAAAGAAGCGGTTGTGGTAGTGCCAGGGCCGGAGGGCTGCGGGCGTCGTGTGGAACTGCGCGGCGAGGTGGGCATCCAACTCCGCTTTATAGGTGTCCCAGAGCGGCTCGCTTCGGGCCTGCAGGTCGTCGAGCAGCGCGAACAGGCGCTCCGGGACCAGTTCCTGCAGTTCCAGGCTCATCGCATAGTAGTCGGAGAAGCCGAGGCGCCGGGCTTCGCGGTTCCGCAGACGTACCAGTTGCAGGACGCGTTCCGAAACCTCCGCCCCCACCGCCTGACTCGCCTCCCAGGCTTCGCGGCGGAGGGCGGTATCGTGGGAGGTCAACAGGATCTCATCAAGCGTATTGTCGCTGACCTCTTCGCCGCCTACCGTAGCGCGAAAGGTGTTGAACGTCTCCTCGATCCCCACTTCGAGCGCGATCATCTCCGCGATGACGTCCGGTGCGATCTGATTGCCGAGGTAAGCATTGCGTAAGAGCAGATGCTGCCGCGCCAGGGAAGGATCGTCGAACGCTTGCCCGGTCAGACCTTGCAGAAAGGCATACTCTTCCGGATTGGCGTAGAGATTGGTAAAACGTTCGCGCAGGGTCGCGACACGCTCGGTCGCCTCGGGGCTGCTGGTGGTCTGCATCTCCCATTCCGCCAGTCCCATCTCCCGACTTAGCGGCGCCACCGCCGCGACATGCCTCTCGATAAATGCCCGCAACTCTGTCTCCGCGCTCATAGTTCCTCCACCTCTTCTTTACGCCAACTTCTTTGAAACCGCAATCTCCTCTCTGTTTCGTTGCGAATGCGGCGCTTTCCTCCGGTCCTGTCCTGCCGGTGGGGTATACTGAACCATCATTGTCGATGTGGGAGAGTAAAGCGATGCTGAGTCAGGAACAGAGAGAGTTTTACCGCGAGAACGGCTATGTTCTGGTGAAGGGACTGCTCCGGCCGGAAGAGGCTGCGGCCTATCGGGCGGAGACGCACGCGCTGGCGGCGCGGCTGAGCGCACACAAGAACATGGACGCTACCTGGGGCAGTGCGCGGGAGGCGGTTCCGGGCGCAAAAGATACCAAGATCATGCACTGCCACAACGTGCAGTTCTTCTCCGCAGCCTTCTCGAAGCTCCTGGTGGACGACCGGATGACCGCCGTCGCGTCCGACATCATCGGCTCCCCCAACGTGCAGTTGCACCATACCAAGATGTTCATCAAGCCGCCGGAGAAGGGCTCCCCGTTCCCCATGCATCAGGATGCGCCCTACTTCCCGCACGACCGCCACAGCATGATTGCGGCCATCATTCATTTCGACTCCGCGCCTATCGAGAAGGGCTGCGTGCGCGTCGTGCCCGGCAGCCATAAGCTCGGCATCCTGGAGCATAGCTCCGAGGGCGGCTGGCATCTGCCGTTCGCGGACTATCCCATCGAGTCGGCGGTGCCCTGCGAGGCGGAGCCGGGCGATGCGCTCTTCTTCTCCTACCTCACCATTCACGGCTCAGGCATCAACGTCAGCCAGGAGGCGCGCACCACCGTGCTCATCCAGATGCGCGACCCGGAAGATACGCCCACCATCAAGACTCACGAGAGCCGGGGCCAGGGGATGATCCTGCGCGGCGTCGATCCGCTGGCGGATCCGCGCGGCGTCGAGTAAAGCCCGCTTTTTTACAAAGGTTTATGCTATACTAAGCGTCTGTCGCGGCCTCGCCGCGCACCGTCTATCGTTCGCATGAGGAGAGTCGTTCTTTTATGTCCACTACCGGCAGGGTGATCGTCATAACTTCGGGAAAAGGCGGCGTCGGCAAGACCACAACGACCGCGAACCTGGGAGTCGCACTGGCAGCGATGGGAGAGAAGGTCGCGGTGATGGACGCCGATATCGGCCTCCGCAACCTCGATCTCGCGCTGGGCCTCGAAAACCGCATCGTCTACGATATCGTGGATGTGGTCGAGGGCCGCGCCAAACTCCGGCAAGCCCTGATCAAGGACAAGCGGAACCAGAACCTCTCGCTGCTGCCCGCTGCGCAGACCCGCGACAAGAGCGCGGTCACCACCCGGCAGATGCAGCAGTTGGTGGCAGATCTCCAGGAAGAGGGCTTCACCTTCATCCTGATCGACTGTCCGGCCGGCATCGAGCAAGGCTTCAAGAACGCCACCGCAGGCGCCACCGAAGCGATCGTCGTCACCAACCCGGAGATGGCCTCCGTGCGTGATTCCGACCGCATCATCGGCCTGCTGGAGGCGCAGGAGCTGTGCAACCCGATGCTGATCGTCAACCGGATCCGCATGCGTATGGTCAAAAACCAGGAGATGCTCAGCGTAGAGGATGTGCAGGAGGTGCTGGGTAGCTCCGTCAAACTGATCGGCGTCGTTCCCGACGATGAGGTGATCATCACCTCGACGAACCACGGGGAGCCTGCGGTCATGTCGGACACCAGTATGGCGGGCAAAGCCTATCGCAACATCGCCCGCCGCCTGCGTGGAGAAGAGGTTCCGTTCCTGGACCTGGACGAGAAGAGCGGCTTCCTCGAGAAGATGCTCCGACGTTTCTCCGGAAAATCTCGCTGAGTATCCCCCTGGGAGAGTGCCATGCCATTGAATACCTTGATTGACCGCCTCTTCGGTCGGGGCGAAAAATCCGCCAAACACGTTGCCAAAGACCGTCTGCGCTTCGTCCTCATGCACGATCGGGCCGATATACCGGCCCCAATGATGGAGGAGATGCGCCGCGAGATTCTGCTCGTCCTCTCGAAGTATGTCGAGATCGACGAAGCGGCTCTCGACCTCAGCCTGGAGCGCTCGGACAACGCCGTGGCCGTGGTCGCCAACATCCCGATCCGGCGCGTCCTCGAAAGCCGGAACGCCCCGCCCACGCTCTGATCGTTTGCAATTTCGAAGGAATACGTGTACACTAAAGACGACGCGACCGCAAAACGGTCGCGCCACCGCTAGGGGAGCCTGCTGCAAAACAGGCTGAGAGGGCTTTTGAAAAGCCGACCCTGGTACCTGAACCGGATCATACCGGCGTAGGAAAGCGGCCAATACCGGAAAGACATCTGCGCCCTAGTGGCGCTGTGCCCTCTTCTCGCCGCTTCCATTTCCCGATGGCGGCGTTTTTTGTTGCCCGCCTTCGGTGAGAACGGAGCAACCCAAATGAACAATACTTCCCGCATCCGCACCGCCTTCACCCTCATCGAGCTGCTCGTCGTCATCGCGATCATCGCGATCCTGGCGGCCATTCTCTTCCCGGTCTTCGCGCAGGCCCGCGAAAGCGCGCGCCAGACCGTCTGCACCTCCAACGTTCGCCAGATCGGTCTGGCGGTCAAGATGTATGTGCAGGACTACGACGAGAGCTTCCCGATCTTCTACGCCTACAACACCCAGGACCCCGTGACCAGCGCCCGCGCCTGGACCGGCGACACGCCGCACAAAGGGATCGAGCTGGAGATCCTGCCCTATACCAAGAACAAGGAGATCTTTCGCTGCCCCGACGATCAGGGCGGCCCGTCGATCTCCGACCCGACCTACGGCTGTCCGGGCCGCGCCAACTACCAGTCCTGCTACGGCTCCAGTTACCGCTTCGACCGGGGCAGCTTCTCCGTGGTGGCAGGCGAATCGTCACAGAACAACGACACGACCCAGTTCACCGTGAACAACATCGTCACCGATTCGCAGTTCACCGCGCCCTCCGACACCCGCATCATGCGCGACGAGATGATGCCCTGGTTCGGCACGAACGCCAAATACGGCTACATTCCCGGCTACTACCAGGCCTGGCACAGCCGGGGCGCGGGCTTCGTGTACGCCGACGGTCACGCCAAATTCGTGGTCACCAGTGGCGCGTTCGACACCCAGGTCGTCTGCCCTTCCGGCGGCCGCAGCGACGATCCAGACCCCAACGCCGCCACCGACGGCAACAGCTACGGCACCTTCTACGGCATCTGCGACTGACAGACCTGAGTCCCTGCCCCCTTCTGTTGAGCGTTCGATGACCCGCCTTCGCGCAAATCGAGAAGGATCTTTCACCCCGTAATGGGAACGTACCCCTACGTCAAGGAAGCCTTTTTCCGGGGGCAGAGGAGCAACGTATGGCTAACAACGATGAGATGACAAGACGCGCGTTTCTTATGGCGACGCTGGCGGCGTCGAGCGGCGCTCTTGCAGCCGGAGCGCTGGGGAAGCCCCGCCACCTACCGGTAGGACTGGAGCTCTATTCGGTGCGTGACGAGTTGGCGAAAGATCTGATGGGAACGGTGCGGACGGTCGCGCGGATGGGCTATGAGGTGGTCGAGTTCTATTCCCCGTATGCGGCCTGGTCCGCCTCCTATGCGCAGGAGGTGCGCAAACTGCTGGACGAGCTGAATATCCGGTGCCTCTCGACCCACAACAATCGCAGTGGGCTGGAAGGGGACGGGCTGAAACACGCGATCGAACTGAACCGGATCCTCGGTTCCAAGACGATCGTGATGGCAAGCGCCGGGCGAACGGAGAATCAGGACGACTGGAAGCGGGTCGCCGATACCCTGACCCAGGCCGCACAGACGCTCAAGCCCCTGAAGATGCGCGCGGGTTATCATAATCACCATCTGGAGTTTACCGAGCGGGACGGATTTCGGCCGATGCCTTTTTTGGCCGCGCACACGCCCAAAGAGGTCACCCTGCAGTTCGATGTCGGCACCTGTATGGAAGTCGGCTTCGATCCCATTGCCTGGATCCGCGCCCATCCCGGCCGTATTCGCTCCCTGCACCTCAAGGACTGGGGCGCCGGCACGGATCGCGGCTACAAAGTGCTGTTCGGGGAAGGGGATACTCCCTGGGCAAATCTCCTGAAGGCCGCCGAGGAGAAGGGTGGCGCAGAGTATGTGCTGATCGAGCAGGAAGGCAGTCGTTTCCCCTCTCTGGAGACTGTGGAGAAATGCCTGACGAACTATCGCAAGCTCCGGTCGCAAAATCCGAAGGCAACGGAACACGCCCTTTGAGAGGGAGACCGTCGGTTTGAGAGGGAAAACGATTACTTCCTTGACCGGGAAGCAATCGTTTATAATCGGGTTCACCTTGACAGACAGCCCTGCCTGTGATATAATTCTCTCACTGTTCGACGTAAAAAGCGACGGTGCTTACAGGCGGTTGGCTCAGGGGTAGAGCGCTTCCTTGACACGGAAGAGGTCATTGGTTCAAATCCAATACTGCCTATGTTTCTCTTTGGTTTCGATCTCAAACCCACCTCTTCCTTCCGTCAAAACGGACCCGACTATCAGCGTTTCGGATCTGAAGCGCTACGCCGAGGGCTGGCTGTAGTCATGCGGGTTCGAGCAGCATTCTGCATCCACGCTTGCCAACCGGCCCCTCTATCTTCGCAACTTCTTCTGGTTCCTCGAACATAAGTCCATCCCCTGTTGCAGTGTCCTCGAGATGCGGCAGTTTTTCGCCTACCTCACCAACAGCCACAAGGAGCCGGAAGAGCGCTGGGGCCACGCTACCGCATCGGAGCCCGGCAAGTCGTCCACGGTTGCGACCTACCATCGGCACCTCGGAAGCCTCTTCCGCAGGACCGTCGCCGAGGGCGCTGGAACCTTCGATGGAGACTATCACCGAGGCTTACGCAATTAATCGGACACAGAAGCGTCTGCACTCCATTCAGGAGGTTCCGGCAATTCGCTGCACGCATAGCAATGGAAACAAGCATTGCCTGCAAACTTTGCTTCGACCAGATAGAGCGAGTCACAGAAATCGCAGGGGCGTTTCACACCGTCTAGCAAGAGATGTTGTGTGTTTTTAAGGTTATAGGCGTCCCAGCGTTCCTGCCACGGGATCGAGGGGTTTAAGTAGTAGTCTTCGGAAAATTTGTCTTCCATTCTTATCATTAGAGCGCGTCCAGGGTTCTCTGTACTACTTGCCGGGCTTTAGTTTTTTCAGGACGAGAGGGGTCAGGTCGTTGGCGGAGTAGACGAGGGCGTTGACATCGAAGACGTGGACGACGCCTTTCTCCTTCGCGACCTGGCCGACAACAACGCGCAACTGGGCGATCTGGTCGCGGCGGATGGCGCGAATGCGATCCGCCTGATCCTGCGCCAGATCGTCGTGTACGGAGGGCAGCACTTTATCGATAAGGTGGCTCATTTCGACCAGGGTGCGCATCCGCGTCTTGTCCGCCGGGGTGACCATGTCGGCCGGTTTGACGTTGAGGGTGTCGAGCTCGGCGGAGCGCTGGTTCGAGAGGGCTTTGAGATCTTTCATACGGGCTTGCTGGGCCGCGTCCGGCGCTGCCTTGCCGATCAGATCACCGTACTCTTGCAGTTCCTTCGCGTCCAGGAAGCGGGCGTCCGCCAGGGCGTCGAGGCGCTGCTGGGCCTGCGCGCCCAGTTGCGCGACCTTCTGCGCCAGTACCTGCGGCAGGTCGGAGTTATTATAGAGACGCTCCATATCCACGACGGCGGTGTTGTCGCCCCCGACGCCGTCCCCCGGCAAACTGCCGGGCCGGGCATGCACCACCACCGCGCCTCCCCCCACGAGCAAAGCCAGCGCCAACATAGCCACCGCAATTAAATTTCGACTCGACATCAGACTGTTTCCTTTTGAGTTGTGATTGGACGTACGATCCCCTCGGCGCGGGCCACTGCCGGAAGGCTCGGTCGCGCCGCCTGCGGCATACTGACTGCGGAACCTTCCAGACGTACCGGCTTCCTGATCTCTGCTCCCAAACGGGTGAGATGGCTCTCATTTCGGGATGTCAGCCCCTGTTTCCTGCCGTCTACGGCGCAGGCAGGGCAGGAGAAAGCCGGGGAAGCAGGGAACTTTAACGCGACGATGGGAGTTACTATTGCGGGCTATCGCCCCTTCACCACCTAGGAGGAGAGACGCTATGAGATTGAAGGATAAGGTCGCGTTCATTACAGGGGCCAATAGCGGGATCGGGAAGGCGATTGCCGAGCGGTTCGCCGCCGAGGGCGCGCATGTCGCCGTCAACTACCTGCCGGGCGGAACGCGCGATGCGGACGCCACCACCGAGGTCGCCACGTTCGGGACGACGGGCATCGCGGTCGCAGGAGATGTGAGCAAGCGCGAAGATGTCGAGCGCATGATGGCAGAGGTCGTGGCGAAGTTCGGACGCATCGATATCGCCGTCAACAATGCGGGTATCGAGATCAAAAAGCCGTTCCTCGCAGTGACCGATGACGAATGGAACCGGGTCATCGGGGTCAACCTTTTCGGCGCGTTCCTGGTGCATCAGACCGCCGCGCGGCAGTTGGTCAAGCAGGGCCAGGGCGGCAAGCTGATCAATATCTCCTCGGTCCACGAAGACATTCCGTTCCCCGAGTATACCGCCTACTGCGCCTCCAAGGGCGGCATCCGCATGATGATGCGCAACCTCGCTATGGAGTTGGCTCCCTACAAGATCAACGTCAACAACATCGCGCCGGGCGCTATCGCTACCCCGATCAACCAGTCGGTGCTCGACGACCCCATCGCCAGCAAGAACGCCATCAGCGAGATCCCCTGGGGACGCTTCGGCAGACCCGAAGAGGTCGCCTCGGTCGCCGTCTTCCTCGCCAGCAGCGAGTCGGACTACGTCACCGGCAGCACCTACTATGTGGACGGCGGCCTCACGCAGCAAGTCACGCTCTACTGAATCAAGAGGAACCATGACCGAAGAAGAGAAGCGGGTTTTAGAGGCGCGGGACCATGCCGTCGACTGGAAAAAATGGGGGCCTTATCTGAGCGAGCGGGCCTGGGGCACCGTGCGAGAGGACTACAGCCCCGACGGCTCGGCCTGGGACTACTTCCCGCACGACCACGCCCGCTCCCGCGCCTACCGCTGGAATGAGGACGGCCTGCTCGGCATCTGCGACCGGCGGCAGAACCTCTGTTTCGCGCTCGCGCTCTGGAACGGCAACGACCCAATCCTCAAAGAGCGCCCTTTCGGGCTGACCGGCCCGCAGGGCAACCACGGCGAGGATGTCAAGGAGTACTTCTTCTTTCTCGACTCCACCCCCAGCCACTCCTACATGAAGGCTCTCTACAAATACCCCCATGCCGCCTATCCCTACATCCAACTGATCGAGGAGAACGCGCGCCGGGGCCGCGAAGAGGCCGAATTCGAGTTGCTGGATACCGGAGTCTTCGCCGAGAATCGCTATTTCGACGTCTTCATCGAGTACGCCAAACTCGATCCGGAAGACATCCTGATCGAGATCACCATCGTCAATCATGGGCCGGATGCGATGCTGGACGTGCTGCCAACTCTCTGGTTCCGCAACACCTGGAGCTGGGGCGGCGACGTGCCCCGGCCGCAGATCAGCGGGCTAGCCCCCGTGCAAGACGGGATGCGCACACTGCGCGCCGACCATGTCGAACTCGGCACACGTTACCTGCACGGCGGCGCGACCGTGGATGTGCCCGAACCCCTCTTCACGGAGAACGAAACCAACTTCTCCTGCCTCTTCCCTCCGCATGGCCAGAACGCCAGCCACTACGTCAAAGATGCCTTCCATAACTACATTGTTGGAGGGCGTACCGATGCCGTCAATACCGATAATACCGGGACGAAAGCCGCCCTGCGCTATCACCTGAACTTCACGGCGGGAGAGACGAAGACGCTGCGGCTGCGGCTGAACACGGACACGACCATGACCGATGCGCTCGGCCACTCGTTCGACACCATCCTGCAGCAGCGCAAACAGGAGGCGGACGCCTTCTATGCGAAGCAACTGGACTCCGCTCTCTCCGACGACGTGCGCAACGTGCAGCGGCAAGCCTTCGCCGGGCTGCTCTGGAGCAAACAGTTCTACAACTACTCGGTCGCCGACTGGCTCGACGGCGATCCCGGTATGCCTCCGCCTCCGCCTGAGCGCAAAAAAGGCCGCAATCACGAGTGGCGGCACCTCAACAACGCCGATATCTACTCCATGCCCGACGCCTGGGAGGATCCCTGGGATGCCGCCTGGGATCTGGCGTTTCACACGATTCCGCTGGCTCTGATCGACCCCGGCTTCGCCAAGCGGCAACTGCTGCTGCTTTGCCGAGACTGGGACATGCATCCCAACGGTCAACTGCCTGCCTACGAATGGGCGTTCGGCGATGTCAATCCTCCGGTCCATGCCTGGGCCGCCTTCCGCATCTACAAGATCGAACGCCGCACGACCGGTGTGGCGGATCGCGCTTTCCTGGAACGAGTCTTCCAGAAGCTGCTGCTCAACTTCACCTGGTGGGTCAACCGCAAAGATCCCAACGGCCTCAACGTCTTTCAGGGTGGCTTCCTCGGCATGGACAATATCGGGGTGTTCGACCGCAGCGCCGTGCTGCCCAACGGCGGTACGCTGGATCAGTCCGATGGCACCGCCTGGATGGGCTTCTATAGCCTCCTTATGCTCAGCATCTCTCTCGAACTGGCGCGCGACAATCCGATCTACGAAGACATGGCGACGACCTTTCTGGAGCACTTCCTCAATATCGCGGGCGCCATGAACAACATCGCAGGCGAAGGAATCTCGCTGTGGGACGAAGAGGACGAGTTCTTCTACGATGTGCTCCGCAGTCCCGACGGCAGCGCGCAGCGCCTCAAAGTCCGCTCTCTGGTCGGCCTCATGCCTCTGCTCGCTGTGGATTCGATGGAGCCGGACACGCTCCAGATGTTCCCCGGCTTCCGCGACCGCCTGGAGTGGTTCCTGAAGCACCGTCCCGAGCTCTCCGGCCTCATCTCCCGCTGGACGGAGCCGGGAGCCGGAGAGCGTCGTCTGTTCGCGCTCGTGCGCGGGCATCGCATGAAGCGGCTGCTGCGCCGCCTGCTCGATCCGGAGGAGTTCCTCAGCGATTACGGCATTCGCTCCCTCAGCAAAGTACACCTGGCCCAGCCCTACACGATCACTATCGAGGGCACGACCTACTGCGTGGACTACGAGCCCGCCGAATCCCGCACAGGCCTCTTTGGCGGCAACTCGAACTGGCGCGGACCGATCTGGTTCCCTATCAACTACCTGCTGATCGAGGCGCTCCAGCGCTTTCACCACTACTACGGCGACGACTTTCTGGTCGAGTGCCCTACCGGCTCCGGCACGATGCTGACCCTCTGGCAGGTCTCTCAGGAGCTCTCTCGACGCCTGACCCGCCTCTTCCTACGCGACGAAAACGGCCGACGCCCGGTCTACGGTGGCCTGGAGACGTTTCAAACAGACCCGCACTGGCGCGATAATATTCTCTTCCACGAGTATTTTCACGGTGACAACGGCGCGGGCCTCGGTGCAAGCCACCAAACAGGCTGGACCGCACTGGTAGCCAAACTGATCCAGCAGAGCGGAGAGTGAAGCAGTGTTGGGGTTTTGCTTGCCTCATTGTTGACGAGGAGGCAGTTTTCGATGGGGCTACTGAAGAAGGACGGCAAGACAATCTGTCTCAAACCGGTGTGCTTCAGAACAAATGGCGATGGTGTGGGACCAACCTTTGGCTATACGATTTTCCGCCTTTTTATAGCGTTGCGGCTCCTTCCGGGCGCGGCCATCTTTGTCACGTACTAGTTTGTCCGGTTTCCCGATAAGAAGGGTTTCCGGTTCCGATCTGCACTCTAGCTGTTGGAAATTTGTAATCAGATCCGGATGCAATGCCGCGAAAACCCACGCTTCCATGCATTGTGCAGGAATACAGAGCACGACTTTTGATGGCAGAGGGTTTCCAATGAGGTTTTTCAGGTGCGCGTGTAGTTTATCGCACGTATCTTTTGCCGGGGGGCAGGGAGCAGCCAGATCATACGACTGTAATTCTACTTCAGCCGCAATATCGGCATCGACATGGATAATCAGGCAATCGCAGTTCAATAGGGGCAGACTTTTCGCGAAACCGCCGGGGGATGTTCCTGTCTGTTCACACCACCTCAGTACTCCTTTCCAACCGCCGCCCAGAATACCCTGATTGTCGGTATACTCTGAAGTAGGCGGTTGGATCTGTCTCGAAACGTAATCGATACCACTAGAAACTTTTCGATCAGAGCGTCCAGAACGATGAAGTCGGTCGTTCCTTCGACCACATAACTGACCCGTAGAATTTTAGACACTGGAAGGCACTCCTCCAAAATGACCCATGACCCATTGTTGCGAGAGGGGGACACCTTTCTCCGCTGCTTCAAGAAGCTTTTCATCCACCATGACTCGATTGACAACAGTATGCCCGCGCTTACTTCGATCTACGGCAAACAGTCTTACGCGATCATCCTGCAACGGTAAACCATCAAGTACCAGAGGATTATGCGTTGTCAACAAAACCTGCCGGTCTTTCTGGTTCGTCAACCATTGGCAAAATGTTCGCGTAAATTCTCGGGCAGTACGCGGGTTCAGAGCTTGGTCAAAGTTGTCAATCGCAAAAAGACGAGGCGCTTTTGGATGCAGGGCCAGTACGCTATAGAACAGCAGATAGAGAATGCCTTCGCTGGCATCGTAGCCGGAGAGCAGGTTACGTCCCTCACTCATATATTGATCACGAAACCGTAGTCCACGCTGTGGTTGAGGGACGCTTTCTGAAATCGGAATCTGCCTGGTATAACTGACCCCGAAACTAGAGATCCATCCCGCGAGAGAAAGCATTTCCGTCAGGTATTGTTGCGCATCGGTATATCGGATCGCCAATAGTCCTTCAGGCAGTCTGCCTCCTGCGAGGCCGACCGGCTCTCGCGACTGTGGATCCGGCTCCAGCCCTCGGAGTGTCGGCGTATCCGGAGAATAAATAGCATAGTTGCGAAACATATCGAGGAGTTTTCCGGCGGGATCGTCCGCCTTTAACTCCACTGCTTTAAGCGCTGCCAGCCCTGCATTCGGATTGAGTTGTTCGTAGGTTCGAGGGCCACGTCCAACGATCTGTTTTTTACCGAGCATTAGATTTTCGTGTTTGAACGCCCACTCGGGGGTAGGTTTCTCAATCGGATTAAGTAGAGAAACGGCGTAAGACGCACCGTAGCCTTCGGCTTTAAAGCCGATATGCAACGCGCCCTGCTTATTCTTAAAAGAGGCTTTGTATAGTGCAGGGACGCCCGGGCGTACGCCGCGGTACTTTAGCGACTCATCATTGACGCGACCAGAGGCTGCCGCTCCGAGAACGCCGATGGCCTCCAGAAGATTGCTCTTGCCGCTCCCATTTGCTCCGATGAATACATTGACCACACCGAGGTCTACAGTTACATCTACCAGCGATTTGAAGTCTTTAACTGTGAAATGGTCTAACATCCAGTATCAGCCTCTAGTTCCGTTGGGCTTCAGATCCAACATTGCCCAGAAATCCATTGCCGTGCGCTGCACATCCGGCTGTCTATTCGCCCGCTTTCCCTTTATTTCCTGCCCTCGTGCCCCCGACATCAGCAATGGTCTGGCGTCCGCCTCCCGCAAAAGGCAGGCAGGTCCCTGTACTAGACGCGTTAGCCCATAGTGAAGCCGCCCGTCGGCATGAGCCAACCGGCGGCTACGACGGCATTTTGAGACGCTCACTTGGGCCTAGCGAGAGGCGGGTTCGGTACTCCGCTAACCCCAGGAGTCGCGCGGGTAGCCCCCTCGCTACTAGAACTGCCACCGCCACCAAAGCCGGCACCACCGCCAGCGGGACCCAAGCCGCCACCGCCACCACCGACAGGAGTGCCAAGGCCACCGCCGCCGGTGCCGCCGCCGAAGCCGCGACCGCCGCCACCAGCAGGACCAATGCCGCCGCCACCAGGACCACGACCACCGCCACCAAAGCCACCACCCCCACTGGGACCAAAGCCGTAGCCGCCACCTCTACCACTACTACCGAAACCGCCACCGGGACTAAAGCTACCTGCCTCGCCAGAGCGACCGCTGGGACCAACAGCACCACGATTCGCGCGCCCGGTCGGATCGACGCTGGGCGCTGCATGGGAGAGCATTCCAGGCGCGGCCATTGGGTAGCTGAGAGTTTCGGGTGGATCGGTCTGCACGGGCGCTGAAATGCCCTCGGAGGACCCGGTCGCTGCCTTACCGCCTCGAGATGCCCGAGGACCAGGCATTGCAGGCGCATAACCCATTCCGGACGGAGCCGGGCTCCTGCGGGCGCGGGGCGCTTGACGAGCGGGCCTCACTCCAACAGGGGTTGCGGCAGGACGGACGGCAGTAGGATCGATGGCTGCCGAATTGATGGGTGCAGCCGGATCGGCAGGAGCAGCCGGGGTCAATCCGACCGTAGGCGTTGCGGGAGCGGGAAGAGCAGGCACTGGGGGCGCTTCTGGGGCCGCCGGATTGGCGGGTGCAGTCGGGGGCAATCCGACCGGCGCAGTGGCCTGGGCGGCGACACGCCAGGGGACGAGCGCGGCCAGACCGAGGGTGAGCATGCCGAAGCGAATGGCTGTGCGATACGGACGCGGAGCAGAGGGAAAACTCTTCATGGCAGACAATCTCCTTTTCAGGGTGAGGTAGGACTCGGTCATGCCGATCATGCCGAAGCCCCGAGAGGGACGTGGGTCGAAGCGTGCCGCGACACGCACCAGCAGACGGCCATAAGCGGACGAGGCGACTCCGGTAAGATGCAGGGCGGACTCGTCGCAGGCGATCTCCTGCGCCATGCCGAGCTCACGTTCGGCCAGCCAGACGAGCGGATGGAAACCGCAGACCAGGCGCGTCAACAGAGGCAGCCACCCCCAGAGCAGATCGCGCCGTCGGATATGCGCCAGTTCGTGCGCGAGGATCAGGCGCAACTCGTCTGGAGTACACGTGGAGAGCAGGGCCTCCGGCAGGACGATGCACGGCCGAAATATGCCTATCAGCAGCGGTGTGGCGGTCGCCGTGCTCGACAGCAGGTAGGGAACGCCGGTGAGGCGCAGGTCACGGCTCAATGCGACGTTCCAAAAATCGAGCGGGCTGCCGTCCAGAGGCTTGCCGGTCCGGCGCAGTCGTCCAGCCGTCAGACCCTGCCGAACCGCCTGCCCGCCCTGCCATAATAGATTGGCCGACCAGAGCAGCAGCAGCCACCCCGCCACCGTAGGGACAACGGCAGTCGTCGTGACGACCCGCAGATCGTTCGAAGGAAGGTCACCGGCAAGCCCGGATTCCGAGCCGGCGACGGTCGGCTGCGGAATGGCCGGCGTCAGGAAGAGCGGCGTTGCCGCTGTGGTCGGCGGCGGAAGCAGGGGCAGATCGAGGCTCGGCAGCCAGAGGAGCGCGACCAGGAGTTTCAGGCAGGCCAGACGCCACAGCCAGCAGCGTCCCCAGGCCGGGAGGCGCGGCAGCAGGCGGCAGGCAGCCCATACCAGCCCGAGCGCCAGACCCCCCTGCCAGCAGGCGCGCGCCAGCGTTGCCAGCCAGAGAGCCGCAAAATCGTTCAGAGATTCATTCCAGAGAGACATCGCGCTTACTCCTCCTTCCGCTGTTTCTCCAGCTCCGCGACCAGATGCTTCAGATCGTCCAGTTCCGCATCGCTGACCCGAGCCTCGCGGGCCAGAAACGCGACGAAGGGGGAGACCGATCCGCCTAGAGCGCGGCTGACGAAATCACGTACCAGCGACTGCTGCATCAACTCCTTCGGCACCGCAGGCGCGTAGCGCTGCAGGCCATCGATCTGCTCGCGCACCAGATGCCCTTTGCCGCGCAGTCGCTCCATGAGAGTCAGCACCGTCGTGCGGGCGTAGGCATCGGTCTGCGCGAATTGATCGGCAACCTCCCGCACGGTGATCGGGTGATGATCGTTGATGTAGCTGAGAAGTTTCAGCTCCGCTTTACTGATAGGTGGGAAACTCCGCATGGGCGTCACGCTCCTGACTATGTTTGTCGTCAACTATTAGACGACGTTTGTAGTCGGAAGGGTTCGCCTATTTTTATTTTTTTCTTATGGCGGGGCGAGACAGAGTCGCCGTCAGACGCGTCAATATGGATAAGCCTCGCATTGGGGGAACCAGGGGGGCAGGCGCCTGCGGCGGACGGTGAAGGGATCGGCGGGAACCGAACACGCGTTTCGGGTGGAGGCCGAGAGAGGGAGTGGGAGATGCTGGGAGCGATTGCGGGGGATGTCATTGGATCGGTGTACGAACGCGGCGGGCTGAAGAGCATGCAGTTTCCGCTCTTCGTGCCGGGCAGTCGCTTCACCGACGACACGGTCTGTACGGTCGCGCTCGCCGATAGCCTGCTGACTGGGAGCGACTACGCGCCCCTGCTCCAGGTCGTGAGCCTCTTCACCACCCGCTTCCACATCCCCCAGCCAATCACCGCTTAACTGGAACACGAGAAATTGCACCACCCGCGAAGCGTGTGGTGCAAAAACGGGATATGGCGCCGCTACTTGGTCCAGGCTTCTTTGAGATCGCCGCGATGCTGGTTATAGAGATCGTCGCCCGCTTTGTCCGCCATGGCCTTCATGGTTTTGGCATCGGAGTGGCAGGTGACGCAGTTGGTGCGATGGAGGGGCGGATGGTCCAGGGCATAAAGGGCACGCCATTCGACGACGCCCAGCGAGGTTACCAGCACGGCTACTGTGGTCAGGACGAACCGCGGCGAAACAGTCTTATTTTTCATCGGAGATCCCTATCCTTCGTGTCGCCGGATGGTGTGGCTGCTACTTGTCCTGTTTGTCTTTCTTCTCCTGAGCGCTGAGGCCCTTGCTGCCCGCGCCGGGATCCTGTTTGACATCAGGCGTACCGCCACAGCCGGCGAGAATCAGTGTCAGAAAAGCGCCGCAGAGAAGGGCCATCAGGGAGGTTCGGAAAGTTTTCATGGTTTCAATCTCCTATGAGAAACGGCCTCCGATGCGCGCCAACCGCGCATCGGAGGCCTTCAAAGAACGCTGTTCGTGGTCCCGAACAACGGGAAGCGGGACGAACTAGTCCGGCATCATACAGTGGGAGGTCGCACCACCGGTGCAGGGCGGGTAGTTCGTGTCCATCCACTTGCCGATGTCGCCGCATCGGAAAGGAGAGGGCAGGTCCAGGCTGTCGCCGTCGGTGTTGGTGAGCATGGCGTCCGGATCGGCGCAGTAGTACGAGACTTCGTTGGTGCTGCGCGGTCGGGCGAACCGACCGTTCTCTGCGCCGCTCATATAGCCCGCTTTGTAGTAGACCGCCTTGGCGTGTCCATCGGCGAAGCCGACATTGAAGTGACCGCCGCTGTGGCGCAGGGAGCTGTTACTGGTGCCGTTCCAGGTGCAGAGCAGGAAGCTCATGTTCATAGTGGTGCGGGGCGTGTCGTAGCTGTCGCCGAAGGCGAAGAGGTTCGCCGGAGCGGTCATCGCGGCGAGAGTGATGCCGGGAATATACTTACTGCCAGGTCGCTGAGGATCGGCCTGCTGGCCGAGAAGCAGTCCGCCGCCACGGCGGTGGAAGCCCCAGTTGTAGCCGTAGCCGATCTCTTTGCCGCTCGGGCTGATGTTAAGACCGATCTGGGCTGTGTAATCGTAGTTATCGCAGCAGTCACTGCGGTCGGGACAGAAGTAGAGTTGGACATTCTTGGTGTAGGGATAGAGCTTGACTTCCCAGTCCCAGCCATTGCCCAGGCAGGGTGTGGTTTCGTCGTAGTCCTGCACATACATGTAAAAGGCTGTCCCGATCTGCTTGACGTTGCTCAGGCAGGAGATGGAGCGGGCCTTTTCGCGGGCTTGGGCGAAGACGGGAAACAGGATTGCCGCCAGAATCGCGATGATCGCGATAACGACAAGTAGCTCGATAAGCGTAAATCCGGCGCCCTTACCGCTTTTCGAGTGAGTGGACTGAGACATAAGTTCTACCTTCCTTTGTGAGGCGCTCCCCGGAATGGAGGCGGGGAACGCGTGCGTTACGTGGAGAGAGTATGCACGCGGATGATTAAGAACATGTTAAGAAAAACTAAGAGGGTGTTAATCGAAGGTTAAGATTAGGTTAAATTTATCGGCGGTCGGCCAGGCACCTCCTTTTCTGGGCGGACGCGGTGAAGGCACCTCCAGGGCGACGGAGCCGTCTCCTTACGGCGCGCCTGTCGAGCGATGATTTAGTTCATTTCATCGTCTGGTAGCAAGACTCCTTCTTTTGAAATTTATCGAATTTGGCGAGGCTAATGCAGTTCCAGAGCCAGGGCCTCGTCAGGTTGCAGCGAGACGGTCGTAGTGAGTTTGCCATTGGCGAAAGAGACGGGCAGTTTTGCTCCGGTGAGCAGGTTGACGACTTCCAGCGCAGAGCCGGTACGCAGGCCCAGCACAGCCAGATCGATGGTCAGAGTGGCGGCTTCCGGCTGATGGGTATCGTTGAGGAGGGTGAAGAGTCGCTTGCCGTAGCGCTCCACATAGACGATAGGGTTGCTGCTCTTCGCCTGCGTCAACGGCTCCCAACCGGCGGCGGAGAGCCTGCGAATGACCGGGATATATTTGCGAAACAGCGGGCGGTCGCGCTCATAGAGGGCCGGAGTCTCCCAGTAGGGATTCGTGGCGGCGTCGGCGCTGAACATCGAGGGAAAGATCCCGTAGAACAGGCTGCGCTGGAAGTACTTTTCGACCAGTGGGGCCGAGAACTTGTCGAAGTTGGTGTTCATCAGGAGCAGGTAGGGTTTGGTCGCGCTGAGCGTACGGCGCAGGCTCAGGACGTCGTCTCCCTCCGGCTGCCATTCGCCCTTCGCGCCGAGCCAGTTGACTTCGATGCCCATGACGTCGAACAGCGGTGCGAAGACCGCGAACCGGATCGGCACGGAGTTCGCCATCAGCAGCTTGCCCCGGTTGTGCAGGTCGTCGCGCAGATAGCGGGCGAAGGCGAAGGTCGAATACCACTGCGGCAGAACCGGGTGACGGCTGTCGGTGTCGAAAGGCAGCGGATAGGGGCAGGCGGCGATATTGGAAGCCCGGTAGTCCTGCACATCGCTCCAGCCCTCCAGCGAGTCGAGATACTCGCCGTCCTGGTCGCCGCGCGTGCGCTTCGCCTCCGCGCCGTACATCTTACTCGCCATCTCGACCGTGTAGGCCAGGGAGGCGCGGGTCGGTTTGTCGGGTGTGGCGGCGAGTTCCGGGTTGATGTTCATGACGAAGACCGCGCCGTTCGCCCAGGGCTCGTTACGGAACTCCAGATTGTAGTGTCCGCTCTCGTCCTGTGTGCCGCTGCTCAGGACGGCGCGCGCCAGATCCTGATCGGTCTTAGACTTCGGGTGAGGATCGACGGCAAGGCTGTTGAGAAGCGCCATCGCGGCCTCGTAGGTCCGGGGCATGGCAGGCGGCATGGGCATCCACCAGGTCATCGGCTCGGTGTAGCGGAAGCTGAGGATATGGGCCACATCGTCGGTTTCGAGGCTGTTGTCTCCCTCGTGATAGGCGATGCCGAAGTCGGCGGCGTTCTTGATGGTGGCCGGGTCGGTGAACGGCATCCAGATGCCGTCGGCTTTCGCAAGGCGGTCGAAGTTTGGCGCGTTCAGGCGATAGAACTTCTGCGCGGCGGCGCGGAAACCCCACGCGGCCTCGGCCGGGGGCAGGCGATAGAGCAGGCCGCGAAAGCGGGCGTTGCGGGCCGGCCAGGCGGTCGTTTTCGGCGTCAGCGCCACGTCCCAGGCCATCACCAACTGGCGCGTCGGGCCGTTGTAAAAGATGCGCGTGACGGAGGGCCAGTCCATGCGGGCCGCGAGCGCGACGCCGGCCTTGCCCTGAGAGACTGAGCCGAAGGGATAGAGCGACAGCCCACCCGTGGCCCCAACGTTGCTATGCGTGAGGTTGCTGAACTCCTGTCCGGCGACGATCGGACGGGAGCGCCGGATGTCGTCCCCCCAGAGCCAGCCCTCCGCGCCGACGGGCAGAGCGAAGTAGACCGTCACGGCGCGGTCCTTCCCGGTCAGGTCGGTGATCTCGCCATCGATAGCAAGCGCGTCGCCTTCCGGCACGATCTGGGCAAAAAAGCGCAAATGTGAATCGGGGAGTTCGGTGCGGAAACTCACACCGTTGTTTTTGTAGGCGGTCTGGGCGCCGCGCAGAGCTAGAACCGGCCCCTCCGCCCCCACATCGCGTAGGTAGAATCCGCCCTGCCCGGTGGAGGCGATCTCCTGCCCGCCGCTTTTGACGCTCACGATGTCGCTCCGCCCGTTCAGGCGCAGCGTCAGCCCGTCGGTCGAGGAGACGCTGCGCCCCGCGCCTTCCGTGCCATGGGCCTCGCGCCTGGGCAGGGGCAGCAGCGACTGGCTGTCGTAGATGCCGGGGCCGTCGAGCTCATGCACCGAGAAATCGTCGAACCAGGCGGTACCGGCATGCTTGCGGAAGAGCGCGTTTACCGTCAGGCTCTCGATAGGCTTGGTCGGGATGATCAGCAGATGGCGGCGCTCCCAGTCGTGCGTCCCCGCATGGAACCCCTCGACACGGCCCCACAGAGTCGTGCCGTCGGTATAGGCGAGATCTACATAGAGCGAGTAGTCGCTGTCTTGTACACCTCCCACCTTTTCCGCCTTGCTCCAGCCTGTGACCTCGACAGGAACCGCCTTCTTCTGATGCAGCGCCACTCTCGACTGCGCTCCCCGCAGGGTCGTCGTGCGCAGACTGTCGCAGCGAATGCTCTGTTCGCCGCTGCGGTGCGTCATGCGGTCCACATCGTAGCCGAGCTCGAAAGCGTCCCAGCCGGGAACGCCCGCCCCGCGCCCATCGCTGCCCCCACCCCCCTCGAATCCTGGATTGCGCAGCCGCTCCGCAGGCCGATTCTGCGCCTGCGCCAGGGTGGAAAGGGCCAGCAGGAGCAGAACCAGGCTGAACAGGAATCTTCGCCGCAAACAGCGGCGCAGGGTCGAGCAGAGAGACGAGGTATGGATGATGGTAGACGAGCACGATCTCATTTTTCAACATTCCTTGGTCGGATGGTAAAGGTGGCGGCCCGATTTTTCGGGACGATGGCGCGGAGAGTGAGGACGCCTGGCGACTGCGACGGAACCAGTGTGAACGCCAGAGGGGTAGTTTTGCCTTTGTACGTCCAGGTCACTTCGGCGACGACCTCCTCCGGTTTCAATCCGGTCGGCAGCTCTGCGCAGACCGGCAGAGGGTCATGGTTGTAGTTGCTGATCACGGCCGAACAGGAGCCGTTGGCCGCGACCGGGCCGACCTGCGTGAACAGCCGCCAGGGCTGGAGCACGACCGCGGAAACCTCCGGGCCGTTGACGGTGAAGTAGACGAAGTGCTGATAGCCGCCCTCTGTCGGAGAGGCGTCGGTAGGCGCGCCCGCGCCGCCGGAGAGCCAGTAGGTGATGCCATCATGCACGGACTTGAAGAAGACATGGTCGTGCCCGCTGAACACGTGTTCTGTAGTTTAGCGGTCTCGGCGCTTCGCGCCTTCTGATTTCATGCGGCAGCACTCTGCCCTACCACGTGTCTCGGGGTTGTAGGGGCTTCTGCTGAACCCGCAGAAACCCCACATTGAGATCGAGAAACCTGCTTTTGTTGGCTGAGCGTCAGGTAAGCAAGCATTTTGCGCCAAGCTCCATAAATCGGCTCGGGCTTGGCGTGCCAACA
>JBBQPO010000014.1:0-47488 GCA_038217285.1 Chthonomonadales bacterium | reverse complement strand
GCTGGGGCGGACGTGAGCAGGGGCAATTGCGCAAGGAAACAGGGGGTCAGCCATCCCTTATTGAGGAGCTTGGTACTGCTTTCCAGCCCTCCCAGGCCCATTTATGGGCCTTAACCTTCCCCAACAGGCCGCTCCTTTAGGGGCGGCGACTTAAGGGACAAGATAAGCCGTTTGCGGGGAGGGCTGGGGTGGGGTGAACCCCAAGGGGGCATGGGTAGGCTCTGCTCTACCTCATGGATCTCGGCGTGGAGACGTTGGGAGATGCGCCATCCACGTCGGACAAGTCGCATCGAGGAGTGGTCCGGGCTGATACAGACCATGATACGATCCTGGGTATTCCAGGGATTGGTGACATGCTTCTCTTTGCGGTAAGCGGAGACATCGTCCTCGACATCCTGCCAACGCTTCTCGCGGTCGGAGCCGGGAGCGTTGGTATGCGCGAACTCATCGACCAGAACCCAGTGCGGTTTCCGTTGCAGGATCGCATCGGTGTCCATCTCCTCTAAAGTGGTGCCTCGATAGGGGATCTGTTTGCGAGGGAGCGTCTCCAGATCGCCCAGTTGTTCCTCGGTTCCCTGGCGCTTATGCGTCTCGATATAACCGATGATGACGTCCTGACCGCGCTGTTTGCGCCGGTTGGCCTCGCACAGCATCTCGTAGGTTTTGCCGACGCCCGCCGCGAAGCCTAGAAATATCTTCAGTCGGCCGCGCTTCTCCTGCCGCTCAGCGCGCATAACCTTTGCCAGCAGCTCTTCCGGGGTAGGGCGGTGTTCAGGCTCCTCTCTCTTGTGCATGCAAGGCTCTCCTATGCCGGTATCGCCAGGACGGCATCGATCCAGCGGCGCAAGCCTCCGGTCAGTTCCTCGACATCCAGGCGGTTATTGCTGGGAAAATCCGCGTTTTGCCATACATAGTTGGCGAGCGATTCTTCGCCGAGCGCATGCCAGAAACGATCCCCTCCCGGCAGTGCCTCGCGGTCGGTGTGCGCCTTCACCAGTTCCTGCAACAGTGGCTGAAGTACGACCGCGCAGTCGTGCTTTTCGCCCGTCGGGCTGGCGACGCTGTAGACGAATTGCAGGGCACCGCTGTCCCGAGAGACGGCCGTCGGCAGCGATTCCAGCCGGAAGCCGTTGATTGTGGTCATGCTAAACGTTATGGCGCTGCTCGGAACAGAACGGATTGGAGCCGGGGCGAGGGCGGCTTCCACCGCCCCGCGCAGGATCTCAGCGGTAAAGGGCTTGCGCAGAAAGTCCGTCGCGCCGGATTTCATCGCCTCGACCGCGAGGTCGATGGTCCCGAACGCCGTCGCCATGACGACACGGGCCTGCGGGTCACGTCTGTTGATCTCGCGCAGGACGGTCAGCCCATCGATGCCCGGCATCCGCTGATCGAGCAGTACGAGATCCCACTCCGCGCCGGTTCCGAACTTTTCCAGTCCCTCCGCGCCGTCCGCCGCCGTCTGCAGGTTATGCCCGCTGTGCTGCAACGTCAGCCGCACCATGAGGCGAATATTATTTTCATCGTCTATGACAAGGATGTTTGCCATCGTCTGCTGCCTTTCTAAACTGCGGCGGGCAGGTGGAACTGCAAAGTGCTGCCCTGACCCGGCTCGCTCACCGCGCTCATCGTTCCGCCGTGCGCCTCAATAATGTTTCTGGCAATCGATAGTCCAAGCCCCGCACCACCCTGTGTCGCGCCGGGAACCTGCACGAACCGGTCGAAAATCTGAGGCAGGTGGTCGGCGGGAATGCCGCTGCCGGTATCGTGCACCACAAACCGAACCCACTTCTCGTCCAACGCCGCGCTCACGGTAATGTGTCCGCCGGAAGGAGTATGGCGTATCGAATTGTTCAGCAGGTTCAACAAGACCCGATGGATCTGCCCGGCATCGGCACGGACGGCGGGCAGACGCCGCGGTACGTCGGTTGTGAGGTCGAGCCCCTGTCTCTCCGCCTGGGCCATCACGGCGTCCACGGCCGCCTTGATGAGGGCCTGTGGCGTGACGATCTCGATGCGCGGAGGTGTCACGCCGGCTTCCAGTCGGGTGATATCGAGCAGGTCGCTCATCAGACGTTCCAGTCGCTGCAAGTCTTCCTTTTGCGCCGCCACGATCTCGCGTTGTTCCGCCGTCAATACTCCCACGGCTCCCTCTTCCAGCAACTGAACGGAGAGCTGCAGCGACGTGACCGGGGTGCGAAGCTCGTGCGAAGCCACGCCGATGAACTCCGTTTTCAGGCGGTCGAGTTCGCGCAGATGAGTGATGTCTTCCAGCACGGCGACGGCTCCCAACAGGTTCGACTCCTCGTCGCGCATCGGCGTCGCTCGCAGGCGGTAAGTACGCTTTGCTTCGCCTACCGTCAGGGGAACGAACCCGGCCTCATCTTCCGCCGCCGAGATGCTCTCCTGATGAATGGCACGGTCCACGGCTTCCACAATGCGTCGGTTCGAGATTCCCTGACTGATCGGTATCCCTGCCAGGCGCACCGCCGCGCCGAACAGGCCCTCCGCCGTCTTATTCAGATGCACGATTCGGCCCTGCGCATCGGTGACGATGACCGGGTCGTACAGGTTTTCCAGCGCGGCATCCGACATCCGTTCCGCCCGTCGTAATCGCTCCTCTTCCTGCTTACGGGCCTCGCGCAGTTTCTCCGCCATCTGGTTGAACGACAGCGCCAGTCCACCGATCTCATCAGTTCTGTTGAGGAGGATCCGTTGGTTCAGGTGCCCTCGACCGATCTCTTCCGCCTGCCGAGCCAGGGTCCGCAGGGGATCGAGCGCGGCCCGAATGGTCCATGAGGCGAAGAACAGCGCCAGTAGAAACGTCCCTACCGTGACTCCCAGTCCGGTGTAGGAGGCTGCGCGAGCCTCGGCCTTGGCTTCGCCGTTCGCCCGGAGGATCGCCTTCTGGTTGAGATCGAGAACGGCCTGTGCCTGCCCTTTCAGATGCAGAAACTCCGGCAGGAGCCTCCGTACATAGACGGCGTCCGCCGCCTTTTTCGAGAGGGGAGGAGTGGCGAAGAAGAGCTTCTCAAGCTCGTCCCGATAGGCCGCATAATTCTGACCGATATCGTCGGCCAATTCCTGCTCCCCGACCTCGGTGATATTGTGCGCTTCATAGCTGTACGCCTTCTCGAAAAGCAGGCGATTCTGCCGGTACTGGTCGCGCGCCTCCTGGGTTCTGCCTTCCAGAAAGAAGGTGGTCGCGCTATCCTGGCGCTCCAGGGTCTCCTTCATATCCTGAGCGACGATGACGCTGGCGTAGTTGTCCTTGAGGATCCGGTCGATCGAGCGGCCCAGATGAAAGAAGTTGACGACGGCGCCTATCATCACCACCAGCATCAGGCCGACGAGCACCAGATGACTGACTAGAAGCTGTATTCGCAGGTCGCGCATCATCAACACTCCTCAAGCCGATCTCCGGGATTTCATCGCTGGGAAACTTACTTTTTCAACGGAGCGGCACCGTCAAGCGCGAGGTTCAGTTTCAAGACGTTCACGCGGGGCTCGCCGAGAACGCCCAGTGTCCGCGCCTGGGTATTCTGCGTGAGGAGGCCGCGAACCTGTTCCACAGAGGTTCCCCGCGCTTTCGCTACGCGATAGACCTGGAGGTCGGCGTTGGTAGGGCTTACCTCCGGATCGAGTCCGCTGGCAGAGCGGGTGACCGCGTCTGTCGGAATCGCGACGCCATCGGGCAGGGGCGTACCGTCCGCCTGCACGTTCTCTTTTCTATACGCGGCGGCCAGATCTTTCATCCCGTCGAAGTCGGTTGCGTCGTCCTTCTTACCGCCATGCTGGCCTTCCATCAGTTTCTTACTGGTCGGCCCCAGGTTGGTGCCGCCCGAGTTCGCGCCGTCGAATCTGTTCATTCTCTCTTACAATGCTGAGACGGACAGATCGCTACCTCTGGGACTCGGCAGGCGCAGACCCTCTGGATGCCGTCCTACAGGCCGGAACCCTGAAGATCGCGCATAGAGCGATCGAGGAGATATCTCTGGAGAGCGCTCCCGATTATGGAATACGTCTTGGCTGTCCTGCGCTGCGGGCGTGCCGAGAATCAGGACTGCCTGCATTTCACGGCATTATCGATTGGGTGGAGCAGGTCTTCTCCCGCTATCTGTAGAAGACCGCATGGCCTGTAAAGTAGATAGGCCGTCCGTTTTCGTCGAACGGCCTGAAGAGGAGAGCCGTGTGCTTGATGGTTCTCCTCTTGGCACACCGCTTACTGCGTTCGGTCGAGATCAACGGATTTGAAACCTAGTCCCGGCACGGTTCCGAAGAAATTGAACTGCCAGATCGTCCACTCTGTCCAGGTTGTACCGTGCAGATTAGGCGTCCCGCCCGGACTGGCCGCCCAGAGCGGATGACTCGAGAAGTCTCCGGCGGTTCCGAACATCTGCGCCCACCAGTGGGGAATGCAGTAGATCAAGGGTTTGTCGGGAAAGACGGCTTCGATGGGCTGCAGCCAGTGCGCCACCTTCAGGATGCGCGTTTCATTCGGGATGCGGTTCCAGGCGCCAGGATCGTCGTCAGGATCCTCCACATCGACCGCCGCACCCAACGCCAGGTTCTCGACGCCGACGGCATTCACCTGAGCAAGAAAGGAGGCTGCCTGGGCGGCGGCGTCTGCGCCAGGACGCAGGAAATGGTATGCGCCGACCACCAGTCCAGCGGCGACGGCTCCCTGGACGTTGTTGACAAACTGAGGATCGACAAAGTTGGGACCGTAGGTGGCCTTCACGACCGCGAACTTAAAGCCGGCTGCCAGCACCGCGTTCCAGTCGATCACAGCGCCCCGATTATCGACGTTGTGGTGACTGATGTCAACACCTACGCCCAATGCACGTATTTCATCCTGATTCACGCGACTTCTCCTTCCTCGACTTCAGACGACACGGCCCAACACTTCAAATTGTGTAGACCGTTGTTCAAGATGTGACGACACTCTTCGCCTTGAGCGCAGACAACGCTTTCTGTACGGACCAAGCCTGCCTCTATCGGGATTATAACGTATGTTATTCTGTATGTCAAGAAGAGTTTGCATAAAGTTCAAGATGTGTCGGTGGGAAACAACAGGGTGAGTTGCGAGGCAATTTTCAGGGTATGCCCGTGCATGGTTCCCGATGCAGCGTCGGCGCTACAGGCAGGAAAAGCAGAACTCGACAGGGAATGGTTGGGTGTTGCACTCTCATCGTTTCACCTCCCTCTCTAGGAAAAAGATTACAAGGACATCACTGAATGAAAGGCATTATCATTGCGGGCGGGTTGGGAACGCGGCTTCGGCCCGTCACCTACCATCGCCCGAAGCCGCTGGTTCCGGTCGCCAACCGCCCGTTTCTGGAGTATCAGGTCGCGCTGCTCAAGCAGCATGGGATCGACGACCTCGTGTTCGCGACGAACTACATGGCGGACAAGATCGAAGGTCATTTTGGGGATGGTACGCGGTTCGGTGTGCGGATGCGCTACGCTATCGAAGAGACTCCGCTCGGGACGGGAGGCGCGATCCGAAACGCTGCCGACCGGTTTCCGGGGGAGACGGTCGCGGTGTTCAACGGCGACGTGCTGACCGATTTCGACCTCGGACGTGTCCTCAGTTTTCATCACCGGAAGCAGGCCGTCGCCACCATCACGCTCTCGGAAGTTCCCAGCCCCAACCCGTTCGGAGTGCTGATCCTCGATGCCGACGGCAAGGTCCAGTCCTGGAACGAGCCGAGCGAAGAGAAAAAAAAGCTGCTGTCGCAGGGTAGCTTCGAGATCACCGGTACAGATAAGATCAATGCCGGTTTCTATGTCTTCGCGCCCGAGTTCATCGAGTCTATTCCGCAGGGCGTTCCCTCGTCCGTCGAGCGCGATATCTTCCCGCGCTTCCTCGCTCAATCCGCTGGCATCTACGGCATCGCACCCGGCGGCTTCTGGATGGATATGGGCCGCCCCGAGCAGATGATGATCGCCTCGCAGGCGATACTTTCCGGAAGCCTCCAGACCTTTACTCATGGTATCGCCGTCGGGGAGAATAGCGTTGTCGCCCCGGACGCGGCGCTGACCGGACACTCCTCGGTAGGCAACGGCTGTAAGGTGGGAGCAGGCTCGAAGCTCGACGCGACCATCCTGCTCGACGGCGTCACCATCGGCAAAGGCGTCCGCCTACGAGGCGTTATTGTGGACGCAGGCGCGGTCATCGAAGACGACTGCACGGTGGAAGGCAGTGCGGGTGGCCCGACGCTGGTGCTCGCTGCCGGAACCGTCCTGAAGCAGGGAACGCGCCTCCTGTTCTGAAACACCAAAGCAGCCGGGCGTCCGTTCCAAAAAACGGACGCCCGGCTGCAACACGAATTAGGTGCGAGAGATCAGGAACACAACTGGCGGTAGAGGCTAACGACGCGGCGGACATAGGCCTGCGTCTCGCGATAGGGGGGGATGCCGTGGTACTTCTTGACGGCGTTCTCACCGGCATTATAGGCCGCCATTGCCAGCGCCGCCTGCTCGATACTCATGCCGCCGCCAGGCATCGATTTGTCGGCGAAGCGGTCCAGACGGCTGCGCAGGTAGGCCACCGACCCGCCCAGGTTCTGGATGGGATCGTAGGGGTTGCTGATGCCGAGGTCGCGCGCCGTCTCCGGCATCAACTGTCCCAGCCCCATCGCGCCGGAATGGGAGGTGCAGTTCGGGTCGAACTCCGACTCCGCGATGATCATCGAGACCACCAGGCGAGGATCGACATCGTAACGGTCGGCGAAGTTGAGAAGATGGTAGGTGATCGTTCCAACCTGATCGGCGCGGAGGCGCGGGTTGATCCGCGAAATATAGCTGGAGTAGGGAGCGAAGAGGGGGCGTGCACGGGAAGAGAGGCCGCCGGAGAAATCGCCGCTCTGGCCGGGCGCAAAACGCGTGTCGGAACCGGTCACCTTCGCGAGACTGACCGAGTGACGACGGACCGAACGACTGGCCATATCGTGCCAGCGGGCCTGCTCCTGTTTGCGAAGCTCCGCCGACCGGTCGACCGCCTCCTGTCGCGCCTGTTCCTCGCGCTCCACCGCCAAGACCGCGCTGTCATGGGCCACCGCCAGAACCTTCAACGGCACCACGTTGCCGCTGCCGCCTACGGCCACCTGTACCAGCACCCGCAGCGAGGGCGCGGTGAACTCGCGCACGACCGCCACTTCCGCCCGAGGGATGTCCAGCACCGGCGCGGCCGGGGCCGCCGGAGCCGACAGTTGCAGCATGATAGAGAGACTGTCGTCCGAACCGATGGTGCCGCCGACGACGCCTTTCAACTCCAGTGTCTTGCCAATATAGCGCGACGGATTCGACTGAACCTCCGCGTAGGTCAGAGCGCGACTCGTATGTCGGAGCGTTCGGATGCGCACGAACTCGGGGCCGTTGCTGGCGTGGGCCGTGAGAGCAGGAAGACAGAGCGAGCCGAGAGAGAGCAGGGATGCGAAAAGGCGGAGGGAGCGAATTGTCACGTTGACTGACCTCATGTCCCGATACTAGCGCACGAAAGAGAAAAGCGGAGAGAACGGGATTCGAACCCATGGTAGCCCTTACAGGCTACAACTGCTTAGCAGGCAGCCGCTTTCGACCACTCAGCCATCTCTCCGCGACGACCCTATTGTAACATAGCCGCTCCGAAAAATCAACTCCACGCTTGAAATAAAGCCCGCTGTGACCAACTTCACACCCGGCAAGCCAACAACTCCACATCTGGACCGTTTCCAAAATGACACGGACTGTGTTATGCTTATAGAACCTCACCTTGCGGAGAATGCAATCTATGCCGGTCCACGATCCCGACCTGGTTCTCTGCCAGCGGGCGCAGCAACGCGATCAAACCGCCTTCGAACAGCTCCGGGTAAAATACCGACGTGTCGTTCTAAAGGTGATTCAAAATCGCGTCTATCATGGGATCTGTCCCGATGATCTCGACGACCTCGATCAGAGAGTCTGGATCGAAGTGTGGCGCTCCCTGCCCAATTTCCGCGCCTCTTCCACGTTTCTGACCTGGCTTTTCAGCCTGACCGGGAACGTCGTTCTGGACTGGATCGGACGCAAACGCCGGGAGGTCGTTACCGTCGAGGCCGTCGTCTACGATACGCACAGTGACGACGGCGAACAGGACCGGCAGACCCTGCGCGACATCACTCTGTACGAGGCCATCAAGAATCTTTCCGCAGCGGAGCGCGAAGTCATCTGTTTGAGCTATTTGGTACAACTAACCAACCAGGAGATTTCCGAACAACTCGGAGTTCCCCTGGGAACGGTGAAAAGTCGAATACGCGCCGGTCTCATCAAACTGCGAGCCAATATGCAAATTCGAGACACAGAGGAGACGGCTGTCGTATGAGATCCTCTCTCACGGACGCTCAGGTAGATCGGGCCATTGCAGAAGTATTTGTCCGCCTGGAAGCGGACGCTTCTATCCCCCATGTTATCATTCAAGAACTGATCGGTCTGGATCGGTATCGCCTCTATATGGGCTGTCCCGATCCAGAACGGCTGGCTGCCTTCGCGGAGGACGCGCTCCCTTTCGAGGAGGCCCTGCGCGTGGCCGTGCATGAAAACGCCTGCCCGGTCTGTCGCAGCGAAATCACCGAGCTGCGCGGTTTCGTGCGGCAGGCGGCGGCACGGCTCTTCGCCGAGATGCCGGCGTGGTCCACGCCGTTTCAGGCGCGCGCGGGTCTGCAGGATCGACTGAATGCCGAACTTGAACAGGGCCAGAGCCGCTGCCTCACGCTGCACGCACCCTCTGGTATGGGGAAGACACGCGTCCTGCTGGAAACAGCCGTCGAACAGTCGTTTCACTATCCGGATGGGGTCTGGTACGCCTCCTGCGGCCATATCAACGATGCGGATCGATTGCTGGCGGAGATCGCGGCGTCGGCACAGCTGCCTCGGGAGCGGCGCGGTGGCCGCCCTGAGGAGGTGCAGCGCTTCCTCACCGGCAAACGCGCCCTGCTTGTGCTCGACGACGTGCCTGCCGAACGCGGCATGGTACGCCTCCTGGGGAGCCTCGTCGAAGACGGTTCCGAACTTCAATTGCTGGTGGCAGCGAAGTCCACGCTGGGCCTTCCGGGAGAGAGAACCCTCGTCGTCCCGCCCCTCGACACCCGTTTCGAACAGGATTGCGACGATCCGTGGGGTAACGACGCCTTTCGCTTTTTCGCCTCCCATGTGCAGACCTTCGATCCGGACTATCCCCTGGCCGAAGCCCGTCAGGTCGAGGCGATTCAACGGATCTGCGCCTACAGTGGGGGCAACCCCCTGGGAATTGAACTGACGGCCTCCCGCGGACACGAGTTGTCGCCCGCCGACATCGCCGATCTCCTGCAGCGGGAGGCGCCATCGAACGGCGCTTTCAAACTGAATGGGCTGCTCGACTGGACCTACGGGCTGCTGTCGCGCCGTGAGCAGCGGCTGCTGCGCAGTCTGTCTGTCTTCGCCGGAAGTTTCGCCGCCGAACAGGTCGAAGCCGTTTGCGAAGAGGAGAATGCGCACGACATCCTCAAAACCCTCGCTCGGAACGCGCTGTTACAACCGGTCCAGGTCGGCGGCCTCACCCGCTATCGTCTGCTCGATCCCGTTCAAGCCTTCGCCAAAGAACGGTTGCAAAGCGACCGATCCGAAGCTCCACGAAAGCATTCCCTCTATTTCCTCGGCTTCGCTAAGCGCCAGGGAGAGCGGCTGGATCAGCGCGATCAGGTCCAGGCTATGCAGGCTCTCACGACGGATCTGCCGAACGTCCGGGCCGCCGTCCGGTGGGCCGACAGCGCCGATGAGCGATTTGCCTCCGGCAGCTTCGGTCTGGCGTTGAATCGCTTCTTCTTTTTGCAAGGGGACTGGCAGGAGGGGACCGACGGGCTGCGGCGGGCTGTCCGCGCCTTCGAGGCGACCGGAGACGCGACCCGGCACGACCGGGCGCGGCTCTCTCTAGCGGGAAGTCTGACCAATAAGGGCGACTATGACGAAGCCGAAGCCCTCTATACGGCGGTCGCGACCGAGGCGATTCAGCGGGAAGAGACGCTGCTGCTGGCGGAAGCGCGCCACGGCCTGGGAAGCATCGCCCAACGCCGCCGACGCTATCCCGACGCCTCCCTCTGGTTCGAGGAGGCGTTGACAGGCTTTCTGCGCGCGGAGAACGCCTGGCTCGCCACGGTCTGCCGTCTCAACCTCAGTTGGGTCCGGGCGCGCCAGGGCCAGTTCGAAGAGGCGCAGACACTCTTGACCGACTGCCTTCCCGCCTTGCGCGAGCGGGGCGACCGGTATCCGTTGGGAGACGCGCTTTCCAATCTGGGGAATATCGCCCGGATGCAGGGTCGGTGGCAGGCGGCGCGCGACTACTATACTGAGGGCCTGCAGGCACGGCAGGAGGTCGGCTTCGTCAACGGCATCGCGGCCATGATCAACAATATCGGAGAGACCTGGCAGGCGACCGGCGACCACATCCGGGCGGAATACTGCTTTGCGGAGGCTGCCCGCCGTTTCGAGCAGCTTGGAAATCGGCGCGACCTGGCCGCAGTTCTCGCGAATCAGGGCGCACTGGCACTGGACATGTCCCGAAAAGGACGGGCGCGCGAACACTTTGAAGAAGCCCTCCGCCTGTTAAAGGAGACCGGCGATGTGCATAACGCCGCCCGTGTTCGCCGGGACCTCGGCAGACTGGCGCAGTCCGAGGGCCGTCTGCGCGAAGCCTCCGGTCACTACTGCGAAAGTCTGCTGCAGTTCTCTCGTCTGGGCGCCAACCCGGACGTCGCCACGACGCTTTTGCTCTATGGCAAACTGACCGAGAGTCAAAATTCGCCGCGCCGGGCCGGACTGTTGCTGGCGATGGCCCACCGACTCTGCGTCCAGTTTCATCTGCCGGAACAGACGGAAACGCGGACGGCGTTGGAGGCCCTGGAGGGGCGCATCGGAACGGAGATGCTGCGACAGTTGACCCTGCAGGCCGGTACTGCGAATGTCGAGGAGATCGTTGCGCTTGTCGCCGAGGGTTAAAGGTAATCTGGTGCACTCAGGGTCTGCGCCTGAAGACGCGAGGCCGAAAGGGAAAGTAATGCGTAAAGCTGCTGTACTATTCGCGGCAATATGGTTGGGCGGAGGGATCGCCTGCGAGGCGCACGCGGATGGCACCATTATCCTGAACAAGGCCAGTGACTTTCAGACGGCTGTCGCCGACGGTACGATCACGGGCGTAGACATCAATCAAAATGTCAGCCAGCCACCAGCCTCCCCGGCGGACGCTCAACAGATCGCTTCCAATCTGGCGTTGGCAGCGGCGTTTCCTGAGCTGGGCGTCTCCAACTCCGGCGTGACCAAGATCGGCTCCGTCGCGACCGCGAACAGTCAGTTGAGCGGGCTGCTGAATTCTGGCAGCCCAGCCGGTGGACAGTCCGGTGGGCCGCCGCAGTACGTCAGCAGTTGGTGTTATGGGTATCACATCGATCCCGATCTGACGGATTTCACGATCAATCTGCGCGTCTTCCTTCCGCAGATCCAGAGTCCTGGAGTGTCCGGCATCAACATGGTGACGGTCGCTCTGACCTCTGTGACGACGAACGGCGGCAACCCGGTCTACAAGACCCGGGCCTGGGGCTTCGACAATAACCTGACACCCGGCATTCTGGCGCCGGACCCGAGCACCCACATTCAGGGTTTTCGTCTGACGCCGGTGGCAGGAAACGGGGCGGGCGGATCGAACTTTTTCAACGAAGAGAGCGGGTTCGATCTCACGAAGGTCTGGTACGTCAGCATCGGCTATCGAGGCGCTCTCGGCGGTGATTACCCCCTCACTCCGGACTCCCCTGTAGGCTCGAACGCCTTCTGGACAGGAACACAGTCGCTGACCGTGGCCCTGACGCCCGAGCCGAATAGCGCCCTCGTTCTCGCCTGTTGTCTTCTTGGAATGGGTCTCCTCCGCACCTCGTTGCGTGCGCGAACCCGTCATCGCAGATAGGTGCGACGGACGGAGCGCCAGAGCCCCTTCCTGCCTCTTCGCGCGTCGATTGACGAACCGATTGCCCTGCAGGTATAATGCTGCTATCCGGACTCGGGTCCTGCGGGTTCTTACTGCAGGAAGGGACCCGTTCGATTCGCCCGGCGCCTTCCTCGTTCTTGTTCTCCATTGGAGGCAAACACTGTGCGAGTTCTCGTCCGTCTGCTAGCGCTCCTCTTCATTTTCGCCGCCCTCGGCAGCGGTTTTCTCTACGGACACGCCATCGGAGCGCACGGACAGGGAAAAGGGGCGCGTCTGCGTGTCGGCCATCTGTTCCCTTTCGGCGACAAAGAGCCGTCGGATGGTAACCTCGCGAATCAGCAGCCGGATGAAGCCGTTCCCCCGGCCAACGTCTATGAGGATGTTCTCGACCACGTTCAAAAGGAGTTCGTTGAGAACAATGCCACCAGCAATGGTCGGCTGAGCAACGGCGCTCTGGCCCGGATGTTTGCGGCACTCGACGACCCCCACACTTTTTACCTGGCTCCCGAACTGCGCAAATCGCATCAACAGGCGTTACAAGGCCGTTTTCACGGCATGGGCGCGGTGCTCACCGTAGCGCGCACCCGCCGCGCCGATATCGAGTATCGCCGACTGACCATCATCGATGTGATGCCGGGCAGTCCTGCGGAGCGCGCCGGTCTGCTCTCCGGCGACAACATCACCGAGATCGACGGCCACTGGGTCATCGCCTACAGTCCCCTGGTCGCCCAAGAGCAGATTGCCCTGAAAAAGGAAGACGAGCGCACGCGGGTGAGCGAGGTGCAGCAGGTCCGCACACGGTTTCAACGGGGTTTCTCCCTGTTGACTGCTCTGCCGCTTTTGACCGCTGGAGAGGGCAAACTTCTGCAGCTTACGGTGGAAAGATCCGGCACGCCGGAGCCGCTCCATATTCGCCTCAAGACGGCAACGACCGATATCGACCCGGTCGTCTATCGCGTTGCTGGCCACAATATCGGTTACCTTCAGGTGCGCCAGTTCAATCCCCGCGCTGCCGCAGAGATCCGCGAGACACTGCGGGGTCTGGATCCGGCCCTAAGGGGTCTGATCCTCGACCTTCGCGGCAACCCCGGCGGTGTCCGCTCGGAAGTCAAGGACGCGACAGACGGTCTGGAGGCTGTAACGGCGCTGCTGCAGCCGCTGACGCCCGGGGGAGCGGTCGCCCTGCTGGAACGGCGACCGGCCGTCGGGAAGCAGCCGCCGGTGCGGGAGACCCTGGCCCTGCCGGTTCGCGCGCCAGCCAGGTCCCTTCGGCTTGTGGTGCTAATAGACCACGGCACGGCGAATCTGGCCGAAGTCGCGGCCCAGGCGCTGCGGACGCTGTCGGGCGCAAAAATTGTCGGCAGCCACTCGTTCGGGGACGATCAGTTGCTCTTTTTCGGGGTTCTCAAGGGCGGAGGCGGCGTTGAGATGACCACCACGCATCTGTTCTCACCGAACGGCGTGAGCTTGAGTCGGGGCGTGGAACCCACGCTGGTTACGGTCGGGCAACATGGCGGCGATGATCCCGCGCTGCAACGGGCCTCCATGCTGCTGACGGGGACAGGAGAGTAGCCATGGCAGGGTCGCATCCACAGCCGCAGATACTCGGATCGAGGCTCCTCCTTTTGCCGGTGGTCATCAGCCTCTTCTTCGTCGCGACGCTGGCGGGCTATCTCACGAATAACGAACCGCCGCCACCTCTGTCGTCCCCTGTCCTCCCTCGCTCGCTGACGGTGCAGACGTCCCGCGCGGATCCCCCGGAAAGAGCACTGTCTGTCGCGGCTCCGAAAGAGGAGGATGCCTCCGCCGAGGTCGATCCGGTCGCCAGTTATAAGCAGGCCCTCGCCATGCTTGACGCAAACTACTACGGCGCTCCGATGGATAACAAGAGCACGCGGCACCTGACCTACGAGGCCATTCGGGGAATGCTATCCAGTCTGCGCGATCAGTTCACCACTTTTCTGGATCCAGGCGAATGGTCCCAGATGCAGGCGCTGACGAAAGGCGATTTCGAAGGGATTGGAGCCTATCTCGACCAGAAATCGGGCGGATTCGTGCGTGTTGTGCGGCCTATCCCGACAAGCTCCGCCGAGAGAGCAGGCCTCCAATCCGGCGATCAGATCATCGGTGTCAACGGCCTTTCGGTGCGCGGTAAAGAGATGGGCGAGGTTATCAAGCTGATCAAAGGCCCGCTCGGCGCCAGGATACGGCTGGAGATTTTACGCGGAACCCGCACTCTGGCGCTCACGGTTACCCGCACCCGTGTCGAGCCCCCCGTCGTGCAGCACTGGATGGAGGATAGCCAGTTCCGAATCGGCCATATCGTTCTTTCGGAGTTCAATGAGCGAAGCATGGAGCAGTTGAACAGCGCTTTTCACGACCTTGAACGGCAGAAAATGAAAGCTCTGGTGTTCGATATGCGCTCGAACCCCGGCGGTCTGCTGGATACGGCGATCTCCGTCGCCAGCATCTTCGTTCCTTTGGATAGCAGGGATAACGCCGCTCTCAAAGGGAATGTGGTCATCCTGCGTGAAGGGGGCGGCCAGGAGAAGGGGCTGAAGCTGCGGCCGTATGAGCATACGCATGGGCAGCTCCCGCTTGTGGTGCTTGTGAACGGTAACAGCGCTTCGGCGTCCGAAATCGTGACGGGCGCTATCAAAGACTATGGCGTCGGCACGATCATCGGGGAACGCACCTATGGCAAAGGTCGTGTGCAGACCCTCATTCCGATGGACGATCATTCGGCTCTCCGCCTGACCACCCAACTCTACTATCCGCCCCGGCATGTGGATATCAACTTCCGCCGGGACGAGGAGGGAATGCGTATCGCGGGCACGGGAGGGATTGCGCCGGATATCGAAGTGAAGCAGTCTGCGGCCTGGAAAGAGGAGAACTTCCGGGACAAGGCGAACGACCTGCAGCTTCAGACGGCGCTCTGCTTCCTGCGGGCACGGCTTCAGAAGAAGACGGTCACCGAAGCCTCCGATGTGGTCAAGAAGGCTTCTCTGCACTAAAAGCGGGGATTCAAGACGGGTTATCGGTCAACTGGCGAAGGAACGCCGTGGCGGCATGGGAGAGGCGGTCGGCACGCCATACAGCGACGAGGGTACGGGTAGGCCGTGGAGCCGCCAGTTCGACGATGGAGGCTCCGGGCGGAGGATGAATGGCGAGGCGCGGCAGCAGAGCGATGCCGAGGCCCGCGGCCACGAGCTCCTGCATGCCCTGTGCACTGCCGCTGATGCAGGCGATCCGCGGCACAAATCCGGCCGCCAGGCACGCGGCATAGAGGGGATGGGCGGCAGTCGCGCCTTCCGGAGCCCAGATGAAATCCTCGTGGGCCAGTGCCGCGAGAGCCACTTCCGACAGACCTGCCAGAGGGTGAGATACGGGAACGACCAGGGCGAGCTCTTCCCGAAGCAGTTCGCGGTGTTCCAGCCCCTCGACCTGGTAGGGCAGATGGACGATGCCGATGTCGGCTTTGCCGCCGGCGACGGCTTCGGCGACAGCTCTTGCCGGGACCGTTTCGCGCAGCGTGATCTCGATATCGGGGTAGCTCTTGCGAAAGGCGGCGAGATGACGCGGCAGCAGATGCTGACCGGGCGTGGGTAGGGTCCAGAGGGCAAGCTGACCGCGCCGCAGCCCGATGACCTCCTGAACCGCCCGTCTCGCGGCCCCCTCGTCCTCCAGAATACGTTCGGCGTAGAGAAGCAGCGCCCGCCCGGCATCGGTCAGGCGCACTGAGCGTCCCTGCCGATGAAACAGCGCGGCTCCTAACTCCCGCTCCAGGTTTGCGATCTGCTGTGAGAGAGAAGGCTGCGAGATATGATTGGCTTCGGCGGCATGGGTAAAGTGCTCCATGCGGGCTGCCGTCACGAAGTAGCGTAACTGATAGATTTCCATAGTTTGAGAACTGAGCGGATTTTCTCCCTGAAAGAGACACCCGTGCAGAGCGATACACAAGAGTACCTTACTTGCGACCTCTATTGCCTGCGTGAAATCGATGGACCGTTTACTTTCGTATGGGAGGAGGGGTATAATGACACGGCCCCTTTTTACATGAATGCCTAATATTCCTTTCCAGCCGGACAGCCGCATTGAGGCTGTCCCTGGAATAGAGGTGAGACAGCTCCTATGGTTGCACTACCGAATTTCCTCAGCAAACTGTTCGACAGCAACGCCCGCGATATTGCGAAGTATCAGCTCGTGGCAGTGAAGATCAATACGTATGAGGCGCCGTTTCAAAAGCTCACCGACGAACAGCTTCGCGAGAAGACGCTGGAGCTGCGCGAGCGCGTCCAGAGCGAATACAAAACGAAACGGGCGGCGGTAGAACCGACATGGGAGGGACTCACCAGCCAGAAAGCCCGCGAAGAGGATCGCAAGATCTTCGATCCCATTCTGGATACGGTTCTGCCGGAGGCGTTCGCGCTAGTCCGCGAGTCCTCGAAGCGTACGCTCGGTATGCGCCATTACGATGTGCAGATGATCGGCGGCATGGTGCTGCACGACGGCCGTATCGCGGAGATGCGCACCGGCGAAGGCAAGACGCTCGTCGCCACCCTCCCGCTCTATCTGAACGCCCTGCTCGGCAAAGGCGCCCATCTGGTCACGTCCAACGACTACCTCTCCCGCCGCGACGCTGTCTGGAATGGCCCGATCTACCACCTTCTCGGCATGAGCGTCGGCATCATCCAGGGGCAGTCACCGGAGACGGGCGATGAGGGCGGCTCCTACATGTACGATCCCGACTATGCGGACGACGATCCGCGCTTCAGCGGCTCACGCCCCTGTTCGCGGGCCGAGGCCTACGCGGCTGACATCACCTACGGCACCAATAACGAGTACGGCTTCGACTACCTGCGCGACAATATGGCCTTTTCGAAAGACGACCTGGTCCAGCGGGAGCCGCACTACGCTATCGTCGATGAGGTCGACAGTATCCTGATCGACGAGGCGCGCACCCCGCTGATCATCTCCGGCTCCGTCGAGCAGTCCACCGACCGTTATGGCGTCGTCGATGCCATCGTCGTGAAGATGACGCGCGGTAAGGACGACCCCAAGAAGGACAAGGACAACCCGGACGCCGACAAACTGAATCCTAAGATCCACTATGTCGTCGATGAAAAAGCCAAGACCGCGACGATCACCGATGCCGGCGTTACCTTCATGGAGAAGGCGTTGGGCGTGGACAACCTTGCGGACAACCATGAGGTGATGCACTACCTGACCGCGTCGATGAAAGCGCACGGCGTCTTCCGCAAAGACATCGACTACGTGGTCAAGGACAGCGGCGAAGGGCCTGAGATCATCATCGTCGATGAAAATACGGGGCGTCTGATGTTCGGGCGCCGCTACTCCGACGGACTGCATCAGGCCATCGAAGCCAAAGAGCATGTCGAGGTCAAGAACGAGAGCCAGACCCTCGCGACGGTCACATTCCAGAACTATTTCCGCCTCTATCCGAAGCTAGCCGGCATGACCGGAACCGCCAAGACCGAAGAGGACGAGTTCCGCAAGATCTACGCCCTCGATGTCGTGATGGTCCCGACGAACAAGCCTGTGCAGCGTCTCGATCACGCGGACGTCATCTATAAGAGCGAAGAGCATAAGCTGCGCGGAATCGCGGCGGAAGTGATGCGGATCTACTGCAAGCAGCAGCCGGTACTGGTCGGCACCCGCTCCATCGAGATGAGTGAGCGTGTCAGCCGCCGCGTCAGCCCGGCGCAGTTGTCGCTGCTCTGCATGGTCGAGGTGATC
Organism: Chthonomonadales bacterium; assembly: GCA_038217285.1. Classification (GTDB taxonomy): domain Bacteria; phylum Armatimonadota; class Chthonomonadetes; order Chthonomonadales; family Chthonomonadaceae; genus JANXLO01. Next base: position 29,763 of record JBBQPO010000014.1, on the reverse strand, counting down.
CGCGCGCGCATCGAGAACAGCAAATCTATCGCGAACGACAAAAAGGCGCAGTACACCGCCCTGCTCAACACGCCTTTCGAACCCCACACCGACAAAGACAATAAACGTCGCGCGCCGCTGTCGATAGCGCAGTTGCGGCCGATCTTGAAAGAGTTGAGCATCGGAGAAAATCCCCTCGCGGCGGACAACCGCAGCGAGGTCGCGAACATCTTCGAGATCGCCGCAGCCGGTATGGAGCGACTGGAAGAGGCGCTGACGCACGGCATCGAGCACAGCGTCCTGAACGCCAAGTTCCATGAAAAAGAGGCTATCATCATCGCCGAAGCCGGACGCAAGGGCGCGGTCACCATCGCCACCAACATGGCGGGGCGCGGCGTCGATATTCTGCTCGGCGGCAAGCATATCAATCAGGAGCTTCCTCCGGTAGACGGCAGCCTGAAGTCCCTCAAAGCGGCGGAGATCGCGGCCGAGACGGCGGAGGGCGAAGAGTACGTCGATCCGGTCCTGGCCGAAGAAGAGGACTATCGCCGCTTCAGTAGCCCGAAGGTGCTGGACGCCGTGACGACCGGCGCGCTGACCGATGAGGAGCATAAGAAGGCGGGCGACGAGGTGCGCAAACTCGGCGGCGTCTTCATCCTCGGCACCGAGCGCCACGAAAGCCGCCGTATCGACAACCAGTTGCGCGGACGCGCGGGCAGGCAGGGCGATCCCGGCGAGAGCCGCTTCTTCGTCTCCCTCGAAGACGAACTGTGGCGACTGTTCGGTGACCGCGCCAACCACCCGCTGCTGCGCACTTGGGACGAGCACCTGGCGATGGACGCCAAACTGCTCTCCGGTATGATCCAGAACGCGCAGCGCAAAGTCGAAGCTTACTATTTCGAATCCCGTAAGCATGTCCTGAACTACGACGACGTCATGAACCGACAGCGCGAGCTGATCTACCGCGAACGGCGCCGAATTCTGGAAGGCGTGAACCTGAAAGAGACGATCCTGCACTACGTTCGCGAGAATATACAGGCCGCCGTCACGATCTATTCTCGTCAGGATCAGGCTCAGAGCGAATGGGATCTCGACACGCTCTACAATGAGCTCAACGACTACTTCATGCTCTTCCCGGTCCTGACGGTCGACGATCTGGCGGGCAAGAGCCGGGACCAGATGATCGCGTTCCTGACGAATCATGTCGTGAACGTCTACGAGTCGCGGGAGGAAGAGTTTACCGAGAGGCAGGGCGAAGGCACCATGCGCGAACTGGAGCGCTGGATGGCGCTGCGCGCGATCAACTCGAAGTGGATGGAGCATCTCGCCAACATGGACTATCTGCGCGAGGGCATTCACCTGCGCGGCTATGAGCAGAAAGACCCGCTCCTGATCTATCAGAAAGAGGCGTTTGAAGAGTTCGAGCGGATGCAGCAGGCGATCCAGGACGACATCGTGCGCAACATCATGCGCGTACAGATCGTGAACGAGCCGACGGAAGAACAGATGCTTCCGCAAGCGCCTCCCCAACAGATGGTCGCTCCGGCGATCCCCCTGCCGCAGAGTCTGCCTCGGTACAACTCTATGCAGGACATTCCCGCTCCGAAAGGGATCGCGACGAACATGAGCGGCGCAAGCGAACTCGCCAACCGCCGCGACGACGGCGCGCCCGCCGATTGGAAGGGCGGCCGCAACGACAACTGCTGGTGCGGCAGCGGCCAGAAATACAAGCGGTGCCACGGCAAGTAGCCGTCACTGCCCCGGATCGCGATGGCCCTCTTCCCTCGATACGAAGAGGGCCATTGCTTTCGCTCGCTTGCAATTAACTCTATCGTTTTGAAATTTTGAAATGGGCATAACGCGATGAGACACGATGTCACTGTGCGGGAGGCGATTCCCGGAAATTCCGTCCCGGACGAGGATCGGATCGGCACGATACTGGAGCGGTTGGAGGCAGTCTACGGCGTGCCCGACTGGACGCCGCGCCAGGATCCGCTGGAAGAGCTCGTCGCCTGCATCCTCTCCCAAAACACCTCCGACACCAACTCCTTCCGTGCCTTCGAGCAGTTGAAGCGTCGCTTCCCGACAATGCAGAGGGTCCTGGACGCGCCGGTAGCGGTGCTGGCAGATACCATTCGGAGCGGCGGCCTCGCGGACACGAAAGCCCCACGTATTCAAAACGTCCTGCGGCATCTCCAGGAGGAGCGCGGTACGTTGTCGCTCGACTTTCTCCACGAGATGAACGACGCCGATGCGCGTGCCTGGCTGCGCCGTCTGCCTGGCGTTGGCCCGAAGACGGCGGGCATCGTCCTCTGCTTCGCGATGGGGCGGCCCGTCCTGCCGGTCGATACCCACGTCTTCCGTGTCGCATGGCGGCTCGGCCTGATCGAAAAGCGGATCGGGGAGGATAAGGCGCACGACGCGCTTCAGGCGCAGATCCTGCCGGAACAGACCTTCCGTTTCCATGTCGCCCTCATCACGCACGGGCGCCAGGTCTGCAAAGCCATCAAGCCCCTCTGTTCCCTCTGTCCTCTCACCGATATCTGCCCCACCTATCCCAAACTCCAGGCACTCGCCCGCGAAAGTGCTACACCGGAAACGCCGTTCATCGAGCCTCCGCTGGAGCCTTGAAGAGCAAGTGGAAAGCAACAGGTACTTCGAGACAGGAAGAAAGTGATCCCATGAGTACAACGGAAATCCAGTATATTTCAGATGCCGACGGCAATAATGTCGGAGTCATCGTGCCGATCACGCTCTGGCGCGAAATCGAGTCGGAACGTGAGACGGCCTATCTGTTGCACAGTCAGAATATGAAACGCTGGCTGTTCGAGGCTAAAGAACGCATGGGTGGTATTTCGCTTGAGGACGTCCATGCCCAACTTGAAATTTGACGCCAACGCTTTTGAGGATCTGAAGTGTTGGGTTGAGCATGACCGTAAGATGGCCCTCAGAGTCATCATGCTGATTAGCGAAGTCCAGAGTACTCCCTTCACAGGAGCAGTCCAACCAGAACGCCTGAAGTCAGAGGGTGCGGGATCGAAGAAGAATGAGAAGTGGGTTGTAACCCTCCTCGGTGATTGCGCTTCTCTTGTCCCTTAGATTTGCCTTAACCAGGAACGACCGCTTCGCACTTTACTCCCCGCCCCTCAAGGAGCGGTCTGAGGCGGTAAGCCCCCTAAAGGGAGCTGGGTCCGACGTGAGCCGGGGCGATTGCGCAAGGAAACAGGGTGTCGGCCCTCCCCGGTGGAGAGATTTGCTCTCCCTTTCAACCCTCCCAGGCCCATTTATGGGCCTTCCCCTTCCCCAACAGGCCGCTCCTTGAGGGGCGGCGACTTAAGGGACAAGATAAGGGTGATTGCGGACTACGGCAACGAAAGGCGGTTCGCTGCTGTCAATGGTGGAACGGAGCTGTCGAAACGCACAACTTGTGCGGCAGGAACACCGAAGCCATGTTCAAGGAGGTCTCTTCTCTCATGCCAAACGAACTACCACCCATATTGCGCGAACTGCCCGCCCAACTGCTCGGTGAGCGCGTTCTGCTTCGTCCGTATCAAGCCGGGGATGGCCAGGCGCTCTGGGAGGCTGTGAACGAATCGCGGGAGCATATACTACCGTGGATGCCGTGGGGGGATCAACACGGCACTCCCGCCGACTCCGAAGCGCTCGTCCGAAAGTGGCAGGCGAAATGGATTTTACGCGAAGACCTGGCGCTCGGGGTTTGGGATCGCGAGACCGGACGTTATCTCGGCGGCAGCGGCCTGCACCGGATCAACTGGGAGGTGCCCTCCTTCGAGATCGGATACTGGCTGCGGCATACGGCGGTAGGAAACGGTTATATGACCGAGGCGGCCTGGCGTCTATGTCGATTCGCCTTTGACGATCTGGCCGCCAATCGTGTGTTCATCCGCTGCGGGGCGAGCAATCATCGCAGTGCGGCTATTCCGCGCCGCCTGGGTTTCGTACCGGAAGGCACCATACGCAACGACCAGCGCGATACGACCGGCGTGCTTCACGATACGCTGGTGTTCGGCATGACGCCGCAAGACTATGCCGCCGCGCTCCCGCACAATGGCCGAAGTTGAAGGGGCCGGACTGGTGCCGGCCTTCGGAAGCCTCTTGTTTAGAAAGACGACGTGCTGACAATCGCTTCGGCTTCGACCTCAACGAGTTTGAACCAGAGGACGCCGCGTTTTTCAGACGTCTTTACGCCGATGTTTCCCTGACTTGATTGGCAACCCACTCGACCCATTCCACCAAGAGGGCCAGGTAGGCAGATGATCGTTGCTCGACCGTGGGTAAGGGGTGGATATACAGCGCTGCCGTCTCCTCCAGAAACGGATGCCATGCCGGATACTGATGCCGTAGTTTTGGTAGAACCACATCTCCTCGAAACGAAGTAAAAACGCCCTGCGCCATCAGCAGGTGTGCGCCAGCCAGAACGCCCAATCGGGCGAATTTTCGCAGGCGTAATGCTGCGTCGTTTGGCAGATCGAAGTCAGAGCGGTTCACCGCTTCCAGTCGTGCCGCGTATCGCACAAGAGCCCGGATCGGTTCCAGGCTCCCCCGCACCCAGGATCGGTCCGGAACGGGAGGAGACCCCCCTGGTAAGAGGTTGCGCCCCCAGACAAGCGCGGCATCATAGGAGAGACGAAACGTGTAGGCTTGTGCCAGCAGACGCTCCCCTTCACGCGCTTGAGGCTCAAGCCCCTGCAGGACACTCCCTGCGACACGAGGCCGGACGAGAGCGTTGGTACCGGGGTAGGACTGCGCCAAAACGTCTCGCATACGGTTATACCAGACCTCATCCGCTTCGGTAAGGGGATCGTTGACAAATACGTCCAGATCGAGATCCGAGACGCCGGGAACCGCCTCGTTTCGATAAACGCTTCCCCATACATACACGGCTGTCAGGCGATCACCGAATTGCGCCACATATTTCTCCACATGAGCCTGCACTGCCTCCTGGAAGAATGGATTTGCGATCTGGTCAACATCCGGAACATGTGAATATTGTATCGACATGGTTGATTTTTCTCCTCCACACAATAGGTCGCGCCGCAGGAAGTCGCCTCTTGACATAGCGTCGTATGCGCTGATGGCTACTGTGCGGTGCGCTCACGTCCGCACGGATTTTGCAGATCACGGGTCCGGATCAACGCGCTTGGATGGATATCCATGGCCGATCGCGCTCACCGACATAGACGGACTGGGGACGGATGATCCGGTGGAGGCGCTGCTGTTCGAAACAGTGCGCGATCCACCCAGCCACTCTGCCGAGGGCGAAGGTAGGCGTGAACAGTTCTGTCGGTAGATCCAGGCCATGCAGCAGCAACGCTGTGTAAAACTCCACGTTCGTCTGCAGATGGCGTCCCGGCTTGTACTCTTCCAACAGGCGTAAGGCGGTCTGCTCCACATGCAGCGCCAGTGCGTAGAGAGCCCTGTCTCCGTCGGTGCGGAACAACTGTTCCGCCGCTCTCGCCAGCACATCGGCGCGGGGATCCCGCACTTTATAGATACGATGCCCGAAGCCCATCAGTCGCTCTCCGCGTTCCAGTTTCTCGCGCAGATAGGCTTCGGCGGCCTCCTCCCTCCCGATTTCGAACACCATCTCCAGCGCCGGTCCCGGAGCGCCACCGTGCAGAGGCCCTTTCAGCGCGCCGACAGCGCCGACGATAGCGGAGACCAGATCGGACTGCGTCGCGATGATGACGCGGGCGGCGAAGGTCGAGGCGTTCAGGCCGTGATCCACCACGGTGTTCAGATAGGTATCGAGGGCGCGCGTCTGGGCAGATGTGGGTTCTTCGCCGTTGAGCATATAGAGGTAGTTGGCGGCGTGGCTCAGATCCGCACGTGGCGCTATCGGCAATCTGTCGTTGAGCAGCCGCCAATAGGCAGCGACGATGATCGGAAAGGCTGCCGTGAGCCTCACCGCTTCGTTGTCCCAACCGGCATTTCTGGTCTGTTCCGCGTCCAGGCTGAGCGTGCCAGCAGCCATACGCAAAGCGTCCATGGCGGGAGCCTTTGCGGCTGCCGCCGCTTTCAGTACCTCCAGGGTGATCTGCGGCAGGGTTCTCTGCCGACCGAAGGCCTGCCGAAACTCCGAAAGTTGGACGGCATCGGGCAGCGCATCCTCCCAGAGGAGAAAGACAACCTCCTCGAAGGTCGCTTGCGGCGCCAGTTCTTCGACAGCAAACCCGGCGATTACCAGCTCCCCGGCCTGCCCATCGACGCCGCTCAGACGCGTTTCCGCCGCGACCACTCCCTCTAAACCCGCCTTCCTCTGTGCGACTGCCACCATCGTGTTCCTCCTCTTGCATGATAGGGGTACTTCCGGTTAGAATATGGAGCAGGCACAGACACGTTGTCAATCTTGATTCCGTAATCAACGTAAAAACAGGCAGGATGATGAGCAAAGACACAAACAGACAGAACGTCGGCAGTTACATGAGTGCGGCTGAAGTCGCACAAGAACTGGGTGTCACGCTTGCGACGCTCTATTCCTATGTCAGCAGGGGCCTACTGCGGTCAGAGTTCGCGGATCCGGGCAAGAAGCGGACGCGGCGGTATCCTGTGGAGGATGTACAGCGGCTCAAAGAACGTCAGGAGATGCGGCGTGATCCGCAGAAGGTCGTCGATACGGCGCTGCACTGGGGCGCGCCGACGCTGGCCTCCGCCCTGACACTGATCGAGGCAGGGCGCTTCTACTATCGCGGTCAGGACGCGCTCGACCTTGCCGGCGAACGCTCCGTAGAACAGGTCGCGGCGTTGTTGTGGACAGGAGAGGAGACGGCGGCGGAGACGCTCTTTGCGCAGGCACTGCCCTCCTTACCGCCGCACCTCCGGGCGATTGAGTCCCTTCTCGGCGACGTTACGCCGATAGAACGCTGTCAGGCGCTGTTGCCTCTCCTGGCAGAGGAGGATCTGGCGGCCTTCGATTTTCGGCCCGGCCCGATGGCCCTCACGGGCGCGCGGATTCTGTGGCGCATGGCCCTGCTGGCAACAGGGCAAAGCCACTTCAGGGAATCGGAAGGAATCGCTGCCTTGTTGCGGCGCGCGTGGGTTCCACACCAGCCCCAGGCGGCGCCGCTCTTCACGACAGCTCTCATCCTCTGCGCGGACCATGAACTCAACGTCTCCACCTTTACGGCACGTTGTATCGCCTCGGCAGGTTCTACGCCCTATGCTGTCGTCAATGGAGGGCTGGCGGCTCTGCAGGGCGTCAAGCATGGCGGGATGTCCGCCCGCGTGGAAGCGCTCTTTCAGGAGACCGGCAGACCACTGCAGGCACGCAACACGATTTCGCAACGCATCCGTCGTGGAGAGAGTGTGCCCGGTTTCGGACACCCCCTCTATCCGGAAGGGGATCCACGCGGCAAACTGCTGCTGGAACGCGTCACCGCCGCCTATCCGAAATCGCCGGGCGTACAGTTGGCTGCAGCTCTGACAGAGGCCGTTCACTCGGCGTTGGATGCAAGGCCCAACATAGATTTTGCGCTCGTAACCCTCTGCGCCGCCCTGGAACTGCCGGGCGGATCTCCGATGACGCTGTTTGCGCTGGGACGAACAATCGGCTGGCTCGCGCACACCATCGAGCAGGTTCAAGCCGATCATCTCATTCGTCCCCGCGCTCACTACACAGGAATGTTGCCGTCCCCTCGACAAGGGAAGTTCGGCCGCATCCTGATGGAGAGGGAGGAAGAGCCGGGGGAGACGAGCAACATACAGGGACGAATCTGCGTTGTAGAGAGAGAACCAAAGATGCTTCTGACGGACATTATTGAGCGGGGAGAAAGGGACTATCCGGAACGGGTCGCCCTCATTTTTCGCGACCACCCGACCTCCTTCGGAGAGATGGCGGTTGCGGTGCGGCGACTGGCGGCAGGCTTTCGGACATTGGGCATCGAGCCGGGGGAGCGCATCGGTCTGCTGCTGCCCAACTGTCCGCCGTTCGTCTACGCCTACTATGCTGCTGCGATGATCGGAGCGGTCGTCGTACCGTCCAACCCCCTGCTCAAACCTGCCGAGTTGGCCTATATCTGGCGGGACTGCGATCTGCGCGCCATCGTCACGGTGCCGCAACTCCTTCCGGTGGTGCAGGCGGCGCGGCAGACCCTGCCCGGACTGCGCCACATCATCAGCGTACTCGCACGAGAGGAGATGCCGGATCCATCGGTCGCGGATACGGTGCCGGGGTTCGTCGCGCTGCAGGACCTGATGCGGCTGGGCGCGGGCAGTCTCGCGACCGGCGCGACTCCGGAAGCGCCGAATCGAAATACGCAGGACTGCGCCGTCATCATCTATACCTCCGGCACGACCGGCTATCCGAAAGGCGCGATGCTCTCGCACCACAATTTGATGCGGAACGTCGAGCAGGTGCAGGTTGCCTTTAACTTCTACCCGGACGATCGATTCATCACGATCCTACCGCTGTTTCATGCCTTTGCGGGCACCGTCTGTATGCACACCGCGCTCGCTGTCGGAGCTGCCAGTGTCCTGATGGAGAGCTTTGCGCCTGCCCGCGCCTTTGAAACGATGGAGCGGCACGGCGTCTCGATCCTCTGCGGCGTGCCCGCGATCTTTCACAGCCTGCTGCAGTTCCCGTCGGACCGCGTCTACGATCTAGCGAAGCTCCGCATCCTCGTCTCCGGGGGCGCTCCGTTGCCTGCGCCGACCCTGCACGCGCTTGAGTCCCGCTTCCATCTGCCAGTCCTCGAAGGCGATGGGCCGACCGAGTGCAGCCCCGCGACCTCCGTCAATCCCCTGCACGGTGTGCGCAAAGTCGGTAGTGTCGGCCTGCCGCTGCCCGATGTCGAGATCGCCATATTCGATGACGACGACAACCCCGTCCCGACCGACGGCATGGGCGAAATCGTCGTGCGCGGCGACAACGTCATGCTCGGCTATCTGAACCAGCCGGAAGCCACCGCAGAGGCCATGCGCGGCGGCTGGTACCACACCGGCGACATCGGCACGATCGACAGCGACGGCTACGTCTATATCCTTGATCGCAAAAAGGACATGATCCTCGTTGGCGGCCTGAACGTCTACCCGCGTGAGGTCGAAGAGGTGCTATACCATCATCCCTCCGTCGCGGATGTCGCCGTGATCGGTCTGCCCGACGCGCTGCGCGGCGAAGAGGTGACCGCTGTCGTGGTGCTGAAACCGCAGGCCGCGGCCACCGAGCGCGAACTGATCGCCTTCTGCCGCGAACGCCTCGCCAACTACAAAGTCCCCAGGTCTATCCTTTTCCGAGAGAGCCTCCCACGCGGAGGAACCGGCAAAGTCGTCAAGCGCCTCTTGAAGAAAGAGCTTGAGATGGAGCCTCCGATAAGTTAATTAAAACTTAATCGTTTCTTAACACAGGCTTAACAGAGAGGCTCCATACTATAGATCGTGCTCACTCTCCGAGCGACGATCACCCATTTCTCGTTTTGATCGTTCTTTGAACGGTCACTGGCCGGACACCTCCAAGCGTCCGGCCCCTTTTTTTGAACGGGCGGGCGTTGACGCACACACCACGGCCCTGTATAATAGAACCATGAAGTATCTAACGCAACTGCTCGACAAAAAGGTGTTGGCTCCCAACGGAATATCGATAGGCAGAATCAGCGACGCGGTCGCGGTGCTGGGGGGCAGACTCCCCTCCGTCAACGCCGTCATCGTGAAAACCGACAATGGCGAGTTCTGCGTTCCGTATGGCCTGCTGGAGTTTGAGCCGGACCCGGAAGGCCACACCGGCAGCGGGCAGATCTACGGCGATATCCATCTGAAACGATCGCTGGACTCGATCATTCCCTACCAGCCCGCCGACGCGGACCTGCGTCTGCGGCGCGATGTGCTGGACCGCCAGATCGTCGATGTGCAGGACTATCGGGTGGTGCGTGTCTCCGATGTCCGTCTGGCGCAGTGCGGGGAACAGTACTGCGTGGTGGGGGTGGACGCCAGCCTGCGCGCGACCCTGCGCCGACTGGGCGGGATCAGTAAGCCTATCGAGAGAGCCGCCAAACTGTTTCGCCATCCCCTGCGCTCCAACCTGATCGCCTGGGACGACGTGCAGACGCTCGAACCGGGCACGGCAGGCGGGCGCATCCGGCTGAAAGTCTCCCACGACAAGATCGCGCGCCTGCATCCCGCCGACATCGCCGACATCGTCGAGCAACTCAGCCCGCAGCAGGGTGCGGAAGTGATCGAATCGCTGGACCCGGAGACGGCCGCCGACGCGATGGCGGAGGCAGAGCCGGCAACCCAGGTTTCGATCATGACCGTTCTCGACGACGACACGGCCACCGATATTCTGGAACAGATGGAGCCGGACGAAGCCGCGGACCTGCTCGACGATCTGCCGCACGCCCGCAGCGACGAACTGCTGGACCAGATGGAGCCTGAGGAGGCCGAAGGGGTGCGGGGCCTCATGGCCTACGATGAGGACACCGCAGGGGGCCTGATGACGACCGAATATGTCGGGATCGAGGCGAATCTCTCCTGTGCGCAGACGATTGATCGCCTGCGCGACCTCGCCCCCAAAGCAGAGACGATATACTATGTCTACGTCGTGGATGACGAGAGCCGACTGGTGGGAGTTCTGAGCCTGCGCGATCTGGTCATCGCACCGCCCGAGACGCATATATCCGACATCATGGTGCGCAACGTCATTCATGTCTATGTGGAGGATCACGCCGATCAGGTGGCCCAGATCATCGGTCGGTACAATCTGCTCGCCGTACCGGTCGTCAGCGACGATGAGCGCCTGCTCGGCATCATCACGGTGGACGATACCATCGAGCGTCTGCTGCCGCCGGAACGCCGTCGTCGTCTTCCGATGCCCGCCATTACCGATAACGACGACGAATAGCCCTTCGCGGCTCAAAAAGGAGTGGAACCTTGAAACAGCATATCCGGACCCTGGTAGTCACAGCGGGAGCCATCCTGCTGCCTCTGCTGGCCTACGCCCAGGACGAACATGAAAAGGTGCAGCCGATGAACGCCCATGACAAAACGATTCAGTCGTGGGCATGGTTCATGCTCGTCGCGCTGATTGTCGTGCCTGTCATCTTGTATCAGCTTCGGAAATGGCAGATCCTGCGTTCCGGCAATCAGGCGCACGGTACCAACTACCATCAGGAATAAGCGCCTGCGTGAGGTAGGATCACGGCGCTATTCCGTGCCATCGGAACCGTCCTGCCGGTACGCAACGAGAGGTGGGATCAGGTGCTTCTACTGCCGAATGAGGGCCAGAAGTTCGTCGCGCTTATGCTCCATATCGGCCTGAGAGGCGGCTTCGAGGTTCAAACGCACGACCGGATCGTTGGCGGAGGGGCGGACGTTGAAATGCCAGTCGGGATATTCCACCGTAATGCCGTCCCGGAAGTCCTGCTGCCCGTCGGCGTATGTCGCTTTGACACGCTCCATGGTGGCCTGGGTGTCCGCGACGGTCGAGTTGATCTCTCCGGAGATATAGTACTGTCCCAGTCCTGCGACCAGTTCACTGAGTTTTACATTCTCTTCGGAAAGCATCTGCAGGATCGAGAGCAGGGGAATATAGCCGTTGTCGGCATAGTAGTGATCGCGGAAGTAGTAGTGGCCGGAGACTTCGCCGCCAAAGACCGCGTTTTCGGCGCGCATCGTGCGCTTGATATAAGAGTGGCCGACGCGCTCGGCGATCGGCCTGCCGCCAAGCCGCGTTACCCAGTCGTTCACGGCCCGCGAGGCGCGCAGATCGTAGACGATCCCTGCGCCGGGGTCGCGTTTTAGAAAGTGGCGCGCGACCAGCGTCGTCACGAAGTCGCCGGGTACGGGTTCGCCCGTCTCATCGAGGAAGAAGACGCGGTCGGCGTCGCCATCCCACGCCACCCCGAAGTCCGCCCCTTCCGCAGGTACGCGCCGGATGATCTCTTCGATGTTCTCCCGCTCGAACGGGTTGGAGGGATGGTTGGGAAAGCGGCCGTCGGGCTCGAAGAACATTTCTGTTATCGTGAGCTGCGGCATGCGCGCGAAAAGCGCGCGCGCGGGCAGCCCGCCGACTCCGTTGCCAGCATCGGCGAGGATACGGAACGGCTTGATCTTATCGACTTCGACGAACTGCATCAGATGGTCGATGTACTCGTTCAGGATGTCACGTTGCGTAACGGCGCCTAGCGTATGCGCCGTTTTGAACTTGCCGCTGCCGACGAGGTCCCGCAGATCCTCCATCCCGGACCCCATGCCGATGACATGCGCTCCTGCCCGGACCATCTTCATCCCGTTGAGCTCTTTCGTGCAGTGGGAGGCCGTGATGATGATGCCCGGCAGTTGCCATTTTCCGCTGGCATAGTAGACCATGTCGGTGGTGGAGAGTCCGATATCGATGACATCCACGCCCTGGGTGTTCATGCCTCGTGCCAGAGCGGCGGCCCATGCAGGGCTGGAGAGACGCGCATCATATCCGATGACAACGGTCGCCTCCCCAAAGAGATCGGCCAGTCCGCGTCCGATCTGCTCGACTCCGTCGGGCGTCAGCGGGGCCTGATACGTCTCTGCGTCGCCCACTTTGCCGAAGTAGATGCTGCTGGCATCCACCAGTTCGGGAACGAGCGCGCGAATATCGTAAGTTCGAAAGACTTTGGGGTCTACCGCCGTCATACAGAGTTCTCCTGATCGCAAAATTAGCCGTCTGCCAGAATCGGATTCATCTCCCTGTTACACACAAACCGTCCCGACTCCTGCCCGCGATGGCGGAACGGGAATTTGACACACTTTCCGGTTGGGGATATACTGAAAGCGTTCCTCGCATATAGGCAGCGGCAGACAGGCGGGCGAAACAGACCAGACGGCGGGCAAGGGGAGATAGGGCATGACGGGCAACATCGCGAAAGAACGATTTCGGGGCTGCTATGTGGCTACGCTGACGCCGTTCGACACCGCGGACGCGTTGGATGTGGGCGTGGCGGCGGCGCACGCTCAGTGGCTGGCGGAGAACGGGGCCGAGGGCCTCTGTCCGGCCGGGACGACCGGAGAGTTTCTCTACTTGACGGAGGCAGAGAAGAGCCGTCTAATCGCGGCGACAGTACAGGCCGTTAAAGGACGAATTCCGGTCATTGCGGGCGTGTGGGGGATACGCACCGCCGAAATGACACGGCTCGCCAAAGGCGCGGAGGACGCCGGGGCGGAGGGTGTCTTTCTTCCATCGCCCATCTACTATCCTGCCGGTGACGACGCGATCTTTCAGCACTACGCCGCAGTGCATGCGGCGACCTCCCTGCCAGTCTTCGCCTACAACATCCCGCAGTATGCCGCCAACGAGGTTTCGTTCGCCTGCCTGGAGCGACTGTTTGCGGAGGGGATCATCGCCGGTGCGAAAGACTCGACCGGTAAGGCCGAGCGGGTCGGCGAACTGGTGCGGCGATTCGGTGCGCGCGGCGTCGTCTTCGCCGCCAGCGACTCCTTCGCATCCGAAGGCCGCAGGCTCGGTGCAGACGGTTTTATTTCCGCGATCGCCAATGTCGCGCCCGCGAAGTTCGCGGCCCTCTGGGCCGGAGACGACAGCCTGCAGTCGGAAGTGGATCGCCTGCGCGCCGCGCTGAAACAGGTCGGCTCTATCCCAGCGCTGAAATATCTGCTGGGCCGCTGTGGATTCGCCTTCGGGGCGGCGCGCCTCCCCGGCTCCACGCTCACCGCAGCGCAGCAGGTCGCCCTCGATGCCCTGCCGCTCTGACGAGGGGGGGAGAGAGAGATCGGTTCGACATGAGAGATAACAGGAGAAAACGATGCGGTTAGCGGGTAAGGCAGCGGTGATTACCGGGGCGGGAGTGGGGATCGGGCGCGCGACGGCGCTGCTCTTTGCGAAAGAGGGCGCGTCTGTCGCCGTGGCCGATCTCAACCCGGCGACGGGCCGGGAGACGGTCACAATGATCGAGGCGGCAGGAGGAAAGGCTCTCTTCGTGCAGGCCGATGTGTCGCAGGAGGAGGCCGTGCGGGAGATGCTGGACCGGGCGCGAACCGCCTTCGGGCGGATCGATGTGCTTTTCAACAACGCGGGAATCGTGAAGCAGGGCCGGGTCGAGGATTCGTCGGTGGAGGACTGGAACGCGCAGATCGCCACCACGCTCACGAGTGTCTTCCTGGGCTGCAAGTATGCCATTCCGATCATGCGCGAACAGGGTGGGGGGGTGCTGATCAATATGGCGTCGGTCGCGGGGATGATGGGGATCGTCAACCGTGCCGTCTACTCCGCCGCCAAAGGGGGCGTAATCGGCCTCACACGGGCCATCGCGCTCGACCATGCGGGCGAGGGAATCCGCTGCGTCTATCTCGCTCCGGCCACCATCGAGACGCCGTCCCTGACCGACCGCATCAACAGCGCGCCCGACCCTGCCGAAGCGCGCCGGAGTTTTGAAGCCCGACAACCGGTCGGAAGGCTCGGCAGACCCGACGATGTCGCCTATGCTGCACTCTACCTTGCCTCCGACGAATCGACCTTTCTCACTGGCAGCGGCCTCACCGTGGACGGCGGTATGGCGGTCTAAACGAACGCTCTCAGGCCGCCCCTCAAGGGGCGGCCTGTCTTTTGTAAGGCCCCTGAAGGGGCCTGTGCCTGATGTGAGTCGTCTCAACCGCAGGAGAAATCAGGCTGTCAGCCTCCCTTATTGAGGATCCTGGTTCTGCTTCCAGCCCTCCCATGCCCATTTATGGGCCTTAACCTTCCCCTCAGGCCGCCCCTTGAGGGGCGGCCTGTCTTTGGTAAGGCAGCGGGTATCGGTTCCTTACTTCCTCGGCTTGCCGATTTTGAGCAGGACGACGCCGTGCGCGGGGACGTTGACGCTGTAACTGCCGTCGAAATTACCGACGTTCTTATGCAGCCAGAGATCGCGCACGGGCTGACTGCCGGTCACACCGATGTCGTTCCAGTCGGCCTTGACGGCGGCCTCTTCCGGGCTGCTGTTCACCAGAGCGACCGCTGTCGTGCCGTCGAAGAGTGGCCGCGACCAGACCTCCAGGTCGCCTGTCATCGCCACACGGCCCGCCGGACGGCCAAGCGGGTCCTGGTTGACGTCCAGAACCTCGTCGTTGGAGAGCAGGTCGATGGTAAACACGTCCATGTCCGACATATCGCAGCCGATCAGCAGGGGCGACGACAGCATACACCACATCGAGATATGCAGCAGCTGTTCGTTCGGTTTGAGGTGGGACGGATGCAGACTGGGTCCCCAGCCGACCTTGCCGACCACGAGCATGTCGGGATCGTTCCAGTGTCCCGGCCCTGCGTACTTCTCATGGCCGTTCTGGCTGCTATAGATGCTGTGCAGGCTGTTCCAACTGTCGTTGATGTCGCCCGTCGTGCGCCAGCAGTTGCCTCCGATGCCCTGACCCCATTTCCAGACATCTCCCATCCCGTACTGACACAGGCTGAACACGATATCGCGATCCGACTTATCGAGCGCATCGCGCATCCACTGATAGGGCTTCTCTAACCGGTCCAGGCCATCTCCGGTCGCCACGTCCGTATAGGAGCACCAGTCGTGTTTCAGATAGTCGATTCCCCATTTCCCGTAGGTCTGCGCATCCTGCAGCTCATGCTTGTAGCTCGCTTCGAAACCGGCGCAGGTTTTGGGGCCAGGAGAGGAGTAGATCCCCAGTTTCAGGCCCTTGCTATGTACATAGTCGGACAGGGACTTCATATCCGGAAATTTGGAGTTGGTCTGAATTTCGCCATTGGGATCACGATTGCCCTCCCACGTATCATCGATATTGATATACTGGAATCCGTGCGCGGCCAGGCCACTGGAGAGCATCGCATCGGTGGAGGCGCGGACTTTTGTATCGTCCACCGCGCCGGCCCAGCAGTTCCAGGAGTTCCAGCCCATAGGTGGGGTCAGCGCCAGTCTGTGGTCACCGCCGACGATGATAAGCGCGCGATGATCGGAACCGTGCTCGTTCCGGACGCTCAAATTTACGACAGTGTGGGTCTCTTTGACCAGGGAACCGGCGATAATACCGGTCTGCGGATCGAGTTTCAGTCCGTCCGGCAGACCTTGCGCCGTGAACGTCATTGGCTTCTCGCCCGTGGTGGGGATCTGGAAGAGGAATGGCCGACCGGGAGTCGCGCCGACGATACGTGCGCCGTGAATGGCGGGTTTCGTGGAGGATTTCACCGGGAAGTAACGCGCGGGAACCACCGGAATCTGCGGGGCGGGCATCGCTTCCGGCTTAGCTGTCGCTCCTGGCGTCAGAGCCAGCATCGCGCCGGCCCAGTCCGCGTGATCATTGCTGATTCCGTCTTCGGCGTCGCCGACCCGCAGCAGCAGTTTTTTCGCGCCGGTTACGTCTACGGAGACGAGCTTCGGCTCCATACCGCCCCGCATCACGCCGGAAGAGAAGACCTTCTTACCGTCCACCAGCACATCGAACGTAATTGAACCGTCGCCCACGGCCCGCTCGTCATCCAGCCCGACCATGGCGACGAAGCGTGTGGCAGTGCCTTTCAGGTCGATAAGCATCTCGCTGCGCGCGTGGGTGCCGATACCATGCGGATAGACCACGCCATGCAGCTTGATAGGATTGCCATCTACCGATTTACCGGCGTTAGGGCTGCCGTAGTCCTGCTGGATGGTGGAGAGGTTGAGCGTATCGGCCCAGAGGGCACCGGCCGGAGCGTCCATTGCCCGCAGCGCCGCTCCTTCCTGCGCCTGGAGAGTGGAGGAAAGCAAACAGAGGCCTATCGCGCTGAGCGCAAAGGCAAACGGCTGCCGCAATGCAGTTCTCATATAGTCTCGTCCTTCTGTCGTGCCTCTGCGGAACAACGGGCGCTCAGGTGTCGTGCGAGACGGGTACAGAAGCTGTACCCGTCTCGCAAAGCTGGATGGGCATTATGGTTCATGCCCTTGGAGTAAGGTTCGTAACCATACGTCACTTGTCCTTCTTTTGCAGCTTCGCAGCCCCTGTTTTGGACGCCGATCTGTTATCGTCGTCCGCTGTGATAGCCCGGGAACTGATCTGCATGGACATCCGCCCGAGCTTGACTGGCACGTTCTTGACGACTCCTTCGGACTTGAGATCTCCGCCGTTGATCGGGTCGATCCACGTCGTCATCTCATAGGTGAGGAGTTCTCCGTTCGTGTCCGTGGCCGCCTCTGCAGTCTGTTTAATCTTCCAGGTATCCTTGCCATTGAGTTTTTCGAAGCCGAGGAATATGGACTTGAGGGTGACTTTTTTCTCTTTTACGATGGGATTGTCCAGCTCCGTATCCCAGGTGTCGTTGGCCTTCACGGCCATACCGGTCACGATGAGGTCGGAGATGGAATTTAGGAGTTTATCGACTTCTGGTGTAATAGACTCATCACCGCTATACTTCTTGGACCGGGTTGAGGTACCGAGCCTGCTGACGGTTTTTGTGTAGGGAAGCTCGACCGGCAGAGGCGCTTTTGCGCCGTTGGCGCTCATAATACCGCCTTCATCGACGATCTCAAAAACGACGTCACCGTTCTCGTGTACCTCTTTGACAGTATCTTTCTCGACCCCATTCATGACCATATCCATACCCGACATATTCACCTTGATGTACAGCTTGGTGCGCACGACTCGACCCACTTTAGGCTTGACGATCAGAATGACAGCCTTCTCATCCTCGGCGCGAACCCCTGGACCGGCAATCAGGCCGAAAGCGAACAGAGCGCCGCATAACAACAGATTCAGTCTGGACATTCTTATCGGGTCTCCTCTCGAATAGACAGGGGCGTGATTGAGCCCTGTGGGCACCATATCGACATAGACACGACGCTGCAACAGCTTCGCAGCGCCTCACCACATTGGGGTTCTTCTCTTATAGCTTTAACGGTTGCGGTTTGTCTTTGTCGCCTGCCTTGACGGCTTTGGTAGTGACTTGAAAGGTCAAGGGGCCGACCATCGTCGGCACCCCTTTGACCGTGCCTTCGGACTTAAAAGTCTCGCCGGTCGTTGGGTCGATCCATTGCGTAAAGTCATAGACTATGGTGGCTCCGTGGGCGTCTGCAGCAGCCTCCGCAGTCTGTTTGATCTTCCAGTAGTCTTTGCCGTCTATTTTATCCAGTCCGAGGTAGGTGCCTTTGACCGTGATTCTTTTTTCTTTCACGGCGGGATTCTCCAGTTCGGTCTGCCAGGTGTCGTTTGTCTTGACAGTCTTGTCGGTCAGGATCAGTGTGACGAGCGATTCCAGGAGGGAGTCGATTTCCGGGGTCGTAAACTGGGAGGTGTCCTGGCTCTTGTAATCCTTTAACTTGCCGAATTTGTCGTGCGTTTTGGTACGCGGCGGCGTGGGGGTCTGGTCGCTTTCCGTTCCACCGACATTGACGGTGCTGCCTTCGTCGAGGGTCTCTGTAACGACATCCCCGTTCTCCTTGACCTCTTTGACCGTCTCCTTCTCACGCCCGGTGATGACCATATCCATGCCCATGACGCTCGTTTTGATTACGCCCTTGTTGTGCGTCACCCTGCCCACTTTGGGCTTGACGATCAGGCTGACGGCCTTCTCGTCGTCGGCGCGCGCCACAACCTGCCCGGCGATAAGGGCGAAGGTGAGCAACGCGCCGCCAACCACACGATACAGTTTGAGCATTCTCTTGTAGTCTCCTTGGAAGAGAGGACGGGTACACTGTCGGCCCAGTCGGGTACCGTGCAGGGATCGGTTGGACGCTGCACCGGGTTGAAACCTCCTCCGGAACAGTGAGGCGGTCGTGCCGTTCTCAAAAGAAAAGCGGGCGTGGTCTATAACACGCCCGCACGGTCGGATTCGAACTTCGGCTGCCCTGCCTTATGGCTTCGGCGCTTCTTTTTTTGTCTCCGGCTTGTCTTTGTCGTCCGCTTTGACAGCTTTAGAAGCGATCGTCATGGTGATCGGCCCTACCTGGGTCGGTACGTCTTTGACAGTGCCTTCCACCTTGAGCGTATCGCCATCCGCCGGGTTGATCCACACCGTGATGTCGTAGCTCATTTTGCTGCCATCGGCATCCACGACCGCCTCGGTGGTCTGCTTGATCTTCCAGTAGTCTTTGCCGTCCACTTTATCCAGGCCCAGGTAGGTGTCCTTGACCGTGACTTTTTTCTCTTTCACGGCGGGATTTTCCAGCTCGGTCTGCCAGGTGTCGTTGGTCTTGAGAGCCTTGTCGGTCAGGATCGAAGAAGAGAGCATGGCCATGAGTTTGGCGACTTCCGGAGTCATGAACCCCGCCGGATTGTCACTTTTGTACTCTTTGATCTTGCCTAACTTGTCGCGTGTGATCGTCACGGGCGGAGCCGCAGGGTTGTCGCGATCCATGCCGCCGATGTTGATGGTGCTTCCTTCGTCGGTGATCTCCTCGACGACGTCCCCATTCTCCTTGACCTCTTTGATGGTCTCTTTCTGACTTTCGGTTACGACGATATCCATGCCCATCACGCTGGTTTTGATGACGGTCTTGGTGTGTGTCACCCTGCCCATCTTGGGCTTGACGATCAGGTTAACGGCCTTCTCGTCGTCGGCGCGCGCCACAAGCGGGCCGGCGATAAGGGCGAAGGCGAGCAACGCGCCGCCCAGCACACGATTCGATTTGAGCATTCTCTTCTGGTCTCCTCTGGTTGAAGAACGGGCGCATCGTTGGCCCATCTGGGGAACCGTGCAGGGATCGGTTGGACGCTGCGACGGGGTGGAAACTTCTCCGAATACGCTTAGACGGAGGACATGGCAGCCCGGCTCTCATGGTGGACGAGAACGGCGGCCTGATATTTCAGGATAACGACATCCGTTATACCTGTTCTATACGTACAGGTCAATAGACGGGTGTCACCCTTTTCAAAACAACTCGCGCTGGTTGATGTTCTCGCGCTTTCGGTGTTGCCGTGTCTCGTCTTTGCGGGCTTCTCGAAGCTCCTCTCGACCGACGGCGGTGCTGCGGAAGCGCTGCAGGAAATCTTCTCGCCCGACATCGTGGTGAACGATGGGCTTAGGATAGTGGGAGGTGCCGTACTCGGGCACCCACTGTCGGACATACATGAACTGCGGATCGTAGCGTTCCTGCTGGAGCACCGGGTTGAAGATACGGGTCGCGCGGCGAGGGTCGGTCCCGCTCCCGGCGACCCACTGCCAGCCGCCGTTGTTGGCTGCCCAGTCGCCGTCTGCCAGCATCTGCATGAAGTAGCGCTCGCCTTCCTGCCAGTGGATGGCCAGGTCTTTGCAGAGGTAAGAGGCGACGACCTGCCGCAGGCGGTTGTGCATCCAGCCGGTGGCATTCATCTGGCGCATCCCGGCATCTACGAACGGGTAACCGGTCATGCCCGCTTTCCAGGCGTCGAGATGGTCGGCATTGTCGCTCCAGGGAAACAGGCCGTATTCGGGCAGCATGGGACCGGTAAGGGCGTGCGGAAAGTGGAAGATCACAGCATGGAAGAACTCACGCCATGCCAGTTCGTCGATCCATTTATCGGCGCCGGGGCCATTCTGCGCGCGGGCGGCGCGGTAGCAGTCGCGTACCGAAACGGTTCCCCATTTGAGGTGCATCGAGAGGCGGGACGTGCTGTTCGGGTCGGCGCAAAGATCCCGATTTTGATGATAGAGCGGCAGCCCGTCGCGCACGAACTCGTCCAGGCGACTCTGCGCGCGCTTCGCGCCGCCTTTCTCAATCTGCTGCGTCAGGTGAAGCCCGAAATCCGCCAGGTCTGGCAGGGCTGCAGAAGGAAACCGTTCCTGCTGCTGCAGACGGGCCAGCAGGGGAACCACATCGTACCGCGCGGGAGTGTCGAGCAGTCCCTCCCATCGGTGTTTGAACGGCGTGAAGACCGTATAGGGATGGCCCTCTGCCGTCAATACCCTCGCCGGATCAACGAGCAGAAGGTCCCGATAGGATTGGAACGCGATGCCCTCTTCGGCGGCCAGCGAACGTACCTTAGCGTCGCGCTGAATGGGGTAGGGAAGATAGTCGTCGTGAGCGTAGATCCGACCGGCGCCGACCTCCTTTGCCACCCGCACGACTTCGGACGGGACATCACGCGTTCTTCGAAGGATCAACTGCCCGCCATGCGCTTCGATCTCTTGCGCCATCTCCGCCAACGAATCGAGCAGGAAAGCCCCGCGAGCCGCTCCCATATCGGCCCCAAGCAGATAGTTGTCGTCGAACACATAGAGGCAGCGCACGGCCTCATTCTCACGCAGCGCCTCGTAGAGCGCGGTGTTGTCCTCCAACCGCAGCCCCGTCCGATACCAGACCAACCCCACGCGATCCGCAGTTCTCTTGCTCTCGTGCTGTGCCACAATCTCCCCCGTTCCGGTTACCTCATTGTCCTGTAATATAAACGCAGGCCGAATGCGAGGCGTTCCCTGTGCCGCGTATAAAGAGGGGCGCCAGGCGTAAAGCCCCTCTCGGGCGTTTGTCGTTTCAAGAGAGGCAGGGATTGGAGGGCGCGGCGTCGCAACAGGGGACAGAGATCGTGTGGAAGGGAAAGCAACTGTGAACGTGGCGGGACTGTTCGTAGCGGTGGCAACGCTAGTTTTAGGCGGATTGCAGGCGGAGGCACAGACGTTTGCCGCGCCTCGGTCGTTCGAGGCGATAGCCGTCTCCCCAACGGAGATACGCTGTTACTGGCTGCCGGCCAAGGGTGCGATGGGCTACCGGATAGAGCGGGACGGGCAGACGATTTCCACGCTTAGCGCAGATAAAAATGAAACTGTGGATACGGGCCTTACGCCCGACTCGGTACATCACTATACCGTTCAGGCGTTGGAGGGCGACAAAGCCTCTGAACCTCGGGACTACATCGAACGGACATTCATGCCGTTCCCAACCGCCGTAGCCTCACGGCATATCGCCACAGTCGCCTTTGATGTGGTGATCGTGCAGGCTTCGACCGGGGGGGTGGCCGCCGCCATCGAGGCAGGTCGGCGCGGTCTGAAAGTCGCGCTGGTCGAACCCACAACGCGTCTGGGCGGGATGCCGGTCAATGGACTGAGCGCGACGGATCTGCGGAAGTCGCAGTACGCCAGCGGCTTTTTCGTCCGCTTTCGCGACCGTGTGAAAGCGCTCTACGCGGCGGAAGGCATCGTGACGGACGGTACGAAGTATGAGCCGCGTGTGGCGCATCAGGCGATGAAATCGCTGCTCTATGAGGCACCCAATGTCACCGTCTGGCGACGGTCGCGCCTGGCGGCAGTACGGGCCGTTCCCGCGCAGCCGGACAGCGAACGCAGGCGGGTGGAGGCCATCGATGTCGAAGAGCTGAACGCCGAGGGGAGGCCGACCGGAAGGCGTGCGCGGCTGACCGCGAAGGTCTTCATCGACGCGACGGACTGCGGCGATCTGGCGGCCTGGGCCGGCGCGCCCTACCGCCTCGGGCGCGAACCTCGCTCACCCCAGGAGCCGCATAACGGCGTGATCTACTACGACCGCGCCCACGACGCGCTGCTGCCCGGCAGCACCGGACGCGGCGACCGGCGCATTCAGGCCTACGGCTACCTGCTGGTCGTGAAGGACTACGGCCCCGGCGTCGATAAGACCCTGCCGCAGCCCCCCCCTGGCTACCGTCAGGAAGAGTTCGTCCACTCACCCGGCTGGCGCGACTCCTGGGCATTCACCTCCGGCACGATGCCCGGCAGCAAATACGAGCTAAACCAGCATCCGCAGGGCGGCGATATTCAGGCGATCAACTACGGCTATCCCGAAGCGGGCTACGCCGAACGTACTCGGCTCGAACAGGTCTATCGGAACCATGTGCTCGGCTACCTCTACTACATTCAGACCGTGCTGGGCCAGAAGAGCCTCGGCCTGCCCGACGACGAGTACCGCGACAGCGGCGGCTTTCCGCCGCTCCTCTATGTGCGCGAGGGCCGCCGCATCCTCGGCGAACAGTTGCCGGTGGAGGCGGACATCTCCAACGCGCGCGACATCACGCGGCCGGAAAGCATCGGCCTCGGCGACTACCCGATGGACTCCCACGCCGTCCGGCCCAAAACGGACTGGACGACGCCGGACATGGGCGAAGGCGAGTGGTGGCTCTACCAGCACACGCCCTGGCATCAGTTGCCGCTCGGCATCATCGTCCCGCAGCGCCTCGACAATGTGTTCGTGACGACGGCGGTCTCTTCGACGCACGTCAGTTTCGGCACCTACCGCCTCGAACCGGTCCGCATGGCCTTCGGGCAGGCGGCGGGCATCGCGGCGGACATCAGTATTCGGAGCGGTCGCATCGGGCGCGAGGTTCCTGCCCGCCAGATACAGGACGAACTGCTGCCCCATATCGCCAATGCCAACGCCGACCCTGCCGTGCAGTTGAGTTACTTCACCGATGTCAAGCCCGGACATCCCGACTACCGCGAAATCCAGTATCTCGCCGCCCACGGCTTCACGCCGGGAACAGAGACATTCCAGCCGAACGCGCCGACAACCCGTGCAGAACTCGCCCGCTGGTTCACCATTCTCGCACAGCGGGCTCCTGCGCGGCTGGAAACGGTGTCGCAGCGTACCGCACTCGGCGCCACTCTCACCCAAACCCGCCGTCCTCTCTACGCCTATATGGGCGCACCCGCCGACCCGCAGATCCTGCGCAGCCTCCAGAACCTGCCGGATCCTGCTACGCCGATCACGCGCGCTGATTTCGCGCTCTGGCTCACGCGTCTCCTGCCCGACCTCGCGCATACCGCCGATCCCCGTCGTCAGCGCGCCGCCGGCAAACTCTTCGCGGACATCGCCGACAACGACGCGCGAACCGCCGCCAGCACCCTCTACGCCAACCACATCAGCCCAACGCTCTGGGACAACTGGGCCGCCTTCACGCCCGCCGGGAAGCTTCTCTTCCGACCCGCCGCCACCCTGACGCATGCGCAGTTGTTCACGGCGCTCTTCCTGGCGCAGAAGGCGCTGGGCCCTCTGTTCAACGACCACCCCGCCGACGGCCGCAACGGCCGCTACGTGCCCCCGGTTCTCTACGAGCCTTCGGAAACAGGTGGCCCATAGAAGGGGGAGAGGTTTTGTTCAGTGGGTGCAGGGCCCGTCGTGGGAATGGGCGTGGGAATGGGCGCTTTTGGAGAGCTGGCAGTAGAGGTCGCGGGAGGGGCAGTCGCTGCACTCCGTCTCGATCGTCGAGTGGCGCACCTGGTAGCGGTCGGCGAGCAGGGACTTGATGTCTCGGACGACACGGGCGGCGTCGAGAGCCTCGGCTTCCTGGACGTTGACATGACAGGAGAGCGCGTTCATACCGTCCGCAATGGCCCATACATGCAGATCGTGTACGTCCTGAACCCCTGGGACAGCCTGCATCTCGGTCGCCATCGCATCGACGTTCAGGCCGTTGGGAGTGCCTTCCAGGAGAATATTGATCGTCTCGCGGACGATGCCCCAAGAGGAGTAGACGATAAACAGGCCGATCAGGACCGATACCAGCGGATCAGCGTAGACCCAGCCCGTGAAATGCACCGCGATACCGGCCAGGACGACGCCTACCGCCGACAGCGCGTCTCCTGCCATATGGACGTAGGCGCCTCGGACGTTGACGTCATGCTTCGCCGCACCACGCAGGCCGAGGGCGATCCCCGTATTCAGAACGACCGCCAGCAGGGCCACCGCGATCATGGGCACGCTCTGCACGGTCACCGGGTGCAGGAAGAGCTGGAACGCCTCTCCGAAAATGAAGAGAGCGATCACGATCAGCGTCACCGCGTTGGCAAGCGCGGCGAGAATTCCGACACGATGGTAGCCGTACGTGCGCGTCGGGGTGGAGGGCTTGCGCGCGATCCAGAGCGCGTACCAGGAGAGCGCGAGGGCCAGTCCATCCGTCATATTGTGTCCGGCGTCGGAAACGAGCGCCAGACTGTGGGCCCGCAGACCGACGAGGAGCTCCAGGACGACGAATCCGAACGTCAAAAGCAGCGACAGACGAAGGCGTCCCTCGCTCATACCGGCCGCGCTATGATGTTCGCAGTTGTGATGTCCCGCCATTGTCCTCTTCCCGTCCTGACCCCGTCACCGCCCGAGGGCGAATTCGCTTTACCCTTCTATTCTACCGCATCCGTTCCCTCTTCGCCGGTGCGGATACGCATGGCATCGCCCATCGGGATCAAAAAGACCTTGCCGTCCCCGACCTCTCCGGTGCGCGCGGCCTCGATGATCGCATCCGCGACGCCTCGCGCCTCGTGCTCGCGCACAGCCACCTCGACTTTCACCTTGTGCAGCAGATTGACCGTATATTCCGCACCGCGATAGCTGTGCGTAAAGCCACGCTGGTGCCCGGAACCCCGCACATCGGTGAACGTTGCGCCTTTCACACCTATGTTCGTAAGCGCCTGGCGCACCTCCTGCACTTTTTCCGGGCGGATGATCGCCTCGACCAGCATCAGTAGCATTGGCTTCGCTCCTTCTGAAGTTCTGCGCGGCGCCAGGAATACCCGCGCTATCGAGCGGTATTATAAGCTATGACAGCGCTTCCGGTCAAGCGGGTGGCGCTGTAGATTCTCGCTGGTTGACGGTCGTAGAGGCGTATGTTATAATGGGAATGTTCGCAGAGGCCGTATTGTTGCCGACCGCCGTTCCTCTGCACCCGTTTTCAGGGTTACAACGGACAGAAGGGAAGCCAACACAGGTGGCTATGGAAGATATAGAGGAGCTTCGACGCAAACTCCAGTCTCTGGAAACAGAGCTGACAGGCGTCAAACAGCGCAATTCGGAACTGGAGCGGTCCAAAGGCGTGACTGGTTCCGGCGATGAGATGGTCATTCCGGTCAGCGAATTCGAAGAGACCTTGCGCCGCCTGGTGCAGCGCACGGCGATGATCGTACAGGCGGAAAAGTGCGTCATCATGGTGCGCGACCGCGAGACGGACGACCTGGTGGCACGCTCGCCCGCGTTCGGTATGACCGACGCGGAGGTGCAGGCCTACCGTGTGCCGGTCGAAGGCAGCTTGTCCGGCCAGGTGTTTACCTCCGGAAAACCGGCGATTTTTCAGAATTTGAGCGAGGCACCCGAGAAGACCAAGGCGATGCTGGGCAACCTGCGAATCCGGAACGGCGTCACCGTACCGCTCGTCGTCGATAGACGAGACGATCAGAACCATATTGTCGACCGTCTCAACATCGGCGTTCTGCACTGCTTCAATAAGCGTTACAGTGCCGAGTTTATTCAGGAAGATGTCAGCCTGCTGGAACGCCTGTCGCGCAACGCCGCCGCCGTGATCGCCAACGCCCAGATTTTCCAGGATCTGATCGAAGAGAAACAGAAGCTCGTCCATACGCTCGAAAGTCTGACTGCCGGGCTGCTGCTCGTCAATCAGCGCGGACGCGTCGGGCAGATGAACGCTGCGGCGCGCGCTATTTTCGGGATTACCGAGGCCGAAAATCCGCTGGGCAAGCCCTTCGATGAGTACATCAAGCATGAGGACTGTGTGGCGATCATCAAGCGCTGTCTGGCGGAAGGAATCCGAATAGCTTCCGACGACGACGAAGAGTCGAAAAAGCCGGATGAGATCTCTGTGACGGATGCCGATGAGGAGGAGTTCATCTATCAGGTGCATGCCGCCAATGTCCACGACGACGCCAATGCACCCGTCGGTACGGTCTTCATTTTTAACGATATCACGGATCTCCGCAATGTCGAGCGCATGAAGACGGAGTTCGTCTCCATCGTCTCCCATGAGCTGCGCACACCGCTGACGCCCATGAAAGGCTTTGTCCGCACGCTGCTCGACGATGAAAACGAAGAGTGGTACACGCTCAAAGACCGGCGAGAGTTTTATACTATCATCGATGAGAACGTGGACCGTCTCAGCCGCCTGATCAACGACCTGTTGAACGTCTCCCGTATCGAGCGCATGGGTGTCTCCGGCGTCGAGATGAACTGGGGCATGGTCGGACTGCGCAAGGCGACCGAGGAGGTTCTCGCCACGCAGAGGGGGCGCACCGACAAGCATACCTTCGTCATCGATTTCATTCCGGAAGACATCGAGTTCGAGTCGGACCCCGACAAGATCCAGAACATTCTCCAGAACTTCGTCTCCAACGCCATCAAATACGCGCCGGACGGTGGGGAGGTGCGTATCATCGCGCGCTTGAAACCCGCCGACGATGAGTTTCCCTATGACTCGGTTCTGATCGGCGTCAAAGATCAGGGCATGGGCATTCCCGAATCCGCTCTGAAGAAGCTCGGGGAGAAGTTCTACCGTGTCAACAACAGCGGCACTCGCAAGGCAGGCGGCACGGGAATCGGCCTCTACCTGGTCCGTGCTCTCATCGCGGCCCACAAGGGCACGATGAATGTCGAGAGCGAAATGGAGAAAGGCTCGACCTTCTGGATCCGCCTGCCGCTTCATCAGCCGAAGGCGGAGTTGGGCGAAGAGGGAACGGTCAACGACTAGGGAGAAGAGGGCGCTGACGCTCGAGCCGTCGTGGGCAGAATATTCCGTCTTCGTGGCCCGGTTCCCTGACCTCCGCCTTTCGCCGGGAACATAGAGAGGGAGCCATGAGTCAAAAGGAAGCGGAGTGTATTCGTGTTGCGATCCATCGGGAGCCGGAGGCGGAAGGCCTTCCGTTTCCCGCTTATGCGACCCGCGATGCGGCCGGAATGGACGTCTATGCCGCGCTGCCTGCGGAGCATCCTGTGACGCTCGCGCCCGGAGCGCGTGTGCTGATCTCGACCGGGCTGCGACTGGCGATTCCGGTCGGGTACGAGATGCAGGTGCGGCCGCGCAGCGGTATGGCGCTCCGTCACGGCATCGGGCTGGTCAATGCGCCGGGCACCATAGACGCCGATTATCGTGGTGTCGTTGGCATCATCGTCATCAACTGGGGCAGCGAGGCCGTGACCATTCGGCGCGGGGACCGCATCGCGCAGTTCGTGTTCGCGCCGGTCGTTCGCGCTCAGTGGGACGAAGGTTCTCCGCTGGACGCTACGGAGCGGGGCAACGGCGGATTCGGCAGCACGGGAATCGTTTCTTGAACGCTCCATCCTGACACCCTGTTTTTGCGCTATCCGCCGTTCGGTAGACGGTACGGCGAGATTGCCATCGTCGTTGGAGTTGATGTTATGACCTGTCCTGACTGTACTTCACATATTCTGGACGACTGTCTCTACTGCCCAAAGTGCGGCAAACCGACGCCCCTCTCGGCGGAGCGTTCCGTCCGAAGCGCGCCAGCGGTCGCCTCGGAAGTTTCTCTTTCGGCGGAACAACGCCTCACGCCTGCGGATGCCGTCCGTCCGTCTCTGCTGTCGCCGGATCCTCGCGCACTGAACGCGCGGCTGACCCAGGCGAATCTGAGTCGGGTGCGGGAGAACTGGAACGAGGCCATCGACCACTGCGTGGCGGTGCTGCAGGCCGATCCTGCCAACGCGGCCGCACATGCCCTGCTGGGCGATGTCTATGCGGCGCGGGGAAGATGGGAAGATGCCGCCCAGTGGTATCGCATGGCTCTGGAGATCAACCCCAATCCCACCGAGGAAGCCAAACTGCGCCGCGTCGAACGTGAAATAGCCCAACAGCAGACGCTGCAGGCTGGAAACGGTCGGCGGCATCTCGCCGGAACTCCGGTGGCGCTTCCTCTGGACGGGCAGGGGCCGGTGGGGACCGTCGCGCTGATGGGCGTTTCGCCCCGACTGTGGCTGCGCGGCATCACGGTCGCCTCGGTGGCGTTTCTGGTCGTTTCGGGCGCCGTTCTGTACGGCACGCACAACCGTCATACGAAGGACGGCACGATCCCGCGTCCGCTCGGCGATCCGAACCAGTCCACCTCCATCGCGCCTCTGCCGGGAAGCGAGGGGACTCTGCCGCCGGCCCAACTGGGCGGGCCTTCGATCCTTCCCGGCGGTCAGGCTACCAACGAGGTCACGCCGCCCCATGAGGGCGGCAGCGGCCTCGCACCGGATACGACTGTCGGCGCTCACACCGTTCCAACCGCGTTTCCGGAGAGCCGACCGACCGTCTCGAACGCCTCGCCCGTTCCGGGGTCGCGGCCTTCCGCCAATATTCCCACGGCTCCCGTTCAGCGTGGGCGTCCGCTGCAGCCCGGCGGCGACAGCAACCCTGGTTACGCCACTCTTTCCGGTGGGATGAAACTGGCGAAGATTTCCAGCCTGACCTCGGGGGATGAAGCGGTGCTGGTGCTGGCGAATCCGCCCTCGTCCGCCGATCAGGAGAACTTCCGACAGAATGCGATTCGCAACGTCTATCGCGCCGCGCGCAACGCCTTCGCGACCAACGAGGCGGCGACGGAGGCCAGTGTCTTCATTCAGACCGACCTGACCGAAAAGGGCGGTGCGGTGCTGCTCGTCGCGCACCTGGACCGCGACAGCGCCCTCAAATCCGATCCCGACGCGGAACGGCCCGAAAGCCTTCTCAATCGGCTTCACTCCGTCCAGTGGGGCAAATAACAGCCAGACCGTTCCGCAACTGAAGTCACTCAACTTTAGGCGTGGAAGCGACAAAGGCGACCTTCTGTGTAGATCGATGTAGTCATCTTATCTACCACAGGAGGTCGCCTTTCCGTACAAGAAGAATCGCGATAGAATGAATTCCGTCGCTAGAGCGCTCCGCGCTGATTGTCCGCATTGCACACTCTCTCCAACAAAAAACTCGGATGATACGCGGTTTATCTGATGTCTCTATAAGTTTGACCATGTGATCGACTCGGACGCTCTTCCAGCACCTGAATCAGCACTCCACCCAGTTCTGTGTACATTCCGGCGAATTTGAACACTGATTCCGTTTCAATCTGAACGGTCTGGAGCGAAGCTACGCGGGTGATATATTATGGCTGTACGGACGGCTCAGATGTCAAGCCACCGCGCAGTTTCCGCATCGATTCTCCTTTCAATTGGATTTTGTAGGCGT
>JBBQPO010000013.1:0-47804 GCA_038217285.1 Chthonomonadales bacterium | reverse complement strand
GGCGATGGCGGCGAGGATGGGCTTGGAGAGAGGCAGGGCGATGCGGCGGTAAATCTCGAACGCGCTCGCCCCCATCTCGGGGGAAGAGTGTCACTTGGCAGAGTTTTGGGCGAGTTCTCTGACGGGAAAATCCGGTTCTGTTTGTATGTCTTGCGAAAGGGTGATCTGCTCTGCCGGTACAATGACCACGCTACCGTCTCCCCACACCGCAATCGACTTGCCCATCTCTTTGTGTCGGCGGATTGCCTCCTGCACCACTTGCGTCACCGCTCGACTCATCTCTTCCCGATCGGCGAGGCGTTCGGCGAGACTGTTTTTTGATCTTTCACTCATCTCTTAGTTGCTCCTGAATCGCATGCCAAATTTCGGGAATGATCTGTGGAGGCTCCATTACATCTGCCTTTCAATGAGAGAAAGACCCGTTCCGATGTTGCTTCGGAACGGGTCTAGTCCTGCGAATGCCATGCCTTTAGATAAGGGTGGTGAGGCGGCCTGTGCTGTCTCCTATCGATTCGGCGTGTACGCCCATGCGGTCGAGCAGGGAGAGGAACAGGTTGTTGAGGGGCGTGTCCTGCGCGAATCGGAGGTGTTGGCCCTGCTGCTTAAGCGTTCCCGCGCCGCCGCCCGCCAGCAGAATAGGCAGGTTGTCGTGGTTATGGCGGTTGCCGTCGCTGATGCCTGCGCCGTAGACGATCATGGAGTTGTCGAGCAGGGTGCCATCGGGTTCGTGGATACTGTCCAGCTTTTCCAGGAAATAGGCGACCTGCTCCGCGTGGAACTTGTTGATCTTCGCGACCTGATCGAGCTTGTACGGGTCGCCGCCGTGGTGCGACATATCGTGATGGCCTTCCGACACGCCGAGGTCCTTGTAGCTCCGGTTGCTGCCGTCGTTGGCGATCATGAAGGTGCAGATGCGCGTCAGGTCGGCCTGGAATGCGAGGGTCATCATGTCGCAGAGCAGGCGGATATGCTCGCCCATCCCCTGCGGGATGCCTGCCGGCATTTTGGAGCCGAGGCTGGGATCGGCATTGATCTTTTCGACGCGGGCCAGGCGATTTTCGATCTCGCGGACTCCCGTGAAATACTCGTCGAGCTTGCTCTGATCTTTGGTTCCCAACTGCTTCTTGAGCTGGTTGGCATCGTCCAGCACGAAGTCCAGCACGCTGCGCTTCAGGCCCTGGCGACGCGCTCGACTCTCGGCCGTCTCACTGGGGCTGCTGTTGCCGAACAGGCGCTCGAAAACCGCGCGCGGATCGACTTCGTGGGCGTTGGGAGTGCTCGGCCCGCGCCAGGAGATCGAGGAGGAGTAGGCGCAGCTATAGCCGGTGTCGCAACTGCCCGACTGCGCGCCCCGCTCGCAGCCAAGCTCCAGCGAGGCGAAGGGGGTCTTCCGGCCCACGCGCTCGGCCGCCAGTTGATCGACCGAGATACCCGTTCGGATGTCGGCCCCGTCGGTTTTGCGCGGGTGGCAGCCGGTCAGCCAGGTCGCCGTGCTGCGCGCATGATCGCCGCCGCCGTCGCCGAGCGCGAAGGCGTTGTGCTGCGCCAGACCGGTGAGCACCGAGACCTTGTTCTTGACGTTCTTCATCGACGCCAGGGTGGGAGACAACTGCAAACCGCCCTCCGTCGTCGGCGTCCAGAGCGGGACGTTGACGCCGTTCGGAATGAAGATGAAGGCCATGCGGTTTACGCGCGTCTTGCCCGCCGCCTGGGCGAGCGCACCCTGTGGGAGCATCGCGTCCAGCATGGGCAGGGCCATCGCCGTTCCCAGTCCGCGCAAAAACGTACGTCGTGATAACGATTCTCTGGACATCTTCTCTTATTCTCCCTTGTCTCGTCGCTGCTCGCGGAAAGGATGGCTTTGAACGATGGCGGCAACCAGAGCAGAAAACCGGTCGCCGTCTTTTTGAGTGCTCTTGACAATGTCATCGAGGTTGCAACGGTCCGTGCGCTCCAGGCCTCGGCCCAGGGCATAGGTCATCAGCTTGTCCGCCAGACAGTGCACGAACAGAGTTTGCTTGCGCATCAACACCTGTTTGAGCTGGGCAGGGCCGCTGAATTTGGAGCCGTCCGGCAGAACGCCGCTCGCATCCACCGGGGTGTCGCCATCGGCCACTCGCCATTTGCCGACCGCGTCGTAGTTCTCCAGGCCGAAGCCGATGGGGTCCATGCGGGCATGGCAGGTGGCGCAGGCCGGATTCGCGCGGTGCTGCTCCATGCGCTGCCGCAAGGTGCCCACCAGAGGGCCTTTATTGTCATCCGAGAGCGGGGGGACGCCGGGCGGCGCGGGCGGCAGCGGCGTGCCCAGCAGGTTCTCCATGACCCACTTGCCTCGCTTGACGGGGCTGGTGCGCGTCGGGTTCGACGTCACCGTCAACAGGCTCGCCTGCGTCAGGATGCCGCCCCGCTGATCCCCTGTGAGCGTGACCCGGCGGAAATCGCCGCCCTGCACGCCCGCGATTCCGTAGTGCTTCGCCAGCGGCTCGTTGAGAAACGTGTACCGGGCGTCCAGAAAGTCGAGAATGCTGCGATCTTCGCGAACGATCGCCTGGAAGAACATCTCTGTCTCCGTCTTCATGTCCTGCCGCAGCCCGTCGTCGAAGCCGGTGAAGCGCTGTGGGTCGGGCGAGACGCTGTCGAGACTTCGCAACTGCAGCCACTGCCCCGCGAAGTTGTCGGAGAGCGCGCGCGAACGCGGATCTTTGAGCATCCGCTTCGCCTGCGCTGTCAGCACCAGCGGATCCTGCAGCCTGCCTTTTGCCGCCAGGTTGAACAGCTCTTCGTCCGGCATGGTCGACCAGAGGAAGTACGACAGGCGCGACGCCAGCGCATAGTCGTTCAGGAAAAATTTGCCCGCATCGGCTTTCAGGCCCGCCGTCTTCAGGCCCGACTTGCCAGGTGTTTTCGCCGTCGTCCTGACGGCGTTGGTGACGCCGGGAATGTCGGTTTCGATGCGAAACAGAAATTTGGGCGAACACATCGCCGCCGTCATCGCGTATTCGACGCCCTGCTGGAATGTCTCTCCCTGCCCCTGGGCGAGGTCCGCGTAGTGTACCAGCTTATCGACGTCCTCTTTCGTGGCGGGGCGACGATAGGCGCGCCGGACAAAATCGGCCAGGAACTTCCGAGCTATGGCGCTGCGGGCGGCGGGGTCCGACGGGATCGTACCGAGCTGCTTCGCCAGCGGAGACAGCGCATTCGGCCCCCGCAAAGGACCGACGATAGCCAGCGCCTTGATGTTCAGTTTGCGGTCACGATTGCGATTTTGTCGGGTTCCTGTGGTGCTGTCATCGTGAAAAGGATTGGTGAAGACGACGCTGAAGTGATGGCGTCCTGCCGGAACCGAGATATGGATATCCACAGGCTTCGGATCGCGCGGTCCGCTGAAAACTTTCTGAACCGCGATCTCCTTATCGTCCAGCTTGATCTGCATGATGGCCGAATCAGGGCCTGCCTGACTCTGATAGGCGACCGCGCGCAGCAGATAGTCCGCCGCTACCGGAAAGGTGTAGTCGCAGCCGGCCTCCGCGTTCAGGGCGGCGAGAACGGCATGGTCGCCCGCCCTGCTGCCCTGATTGAGATATGTCAGACGGGGCGGCTCGAAGAGGATGGGCGGCAGCAACTCGTCAGGGTTCTGGAACGCGGCGTGAGCCACCTTGCCTGCGACGGCGATATACTTCTCCATCAGCAGCGGCGAAATCGACAGAACGTCCCCGATGTTGTCGAAGCCGTACCCGACATCGTCGTTGGGAAAAGCGTCCGCCGGATGAATATCGACGCCGCACAGGTCCCGCACCGTGTTGTTGTACTCCGCGCGGTTGAGACGGCGCAGCGTGACATGGCCCGGATCTTTGAGCTTACAGTCCGCCGCCGTCGTCGTATTCTGCACCCAGGTGACCAGGGCCTCGCGCTGCGGGCCGCTCGGCGCGGGGCTGCCTTTCGGGGGCATATGCCCGGACGCGATGTTCTGCGCGACACGATCCCAGGAGTCCCTATCCTTCAGGACGGCGCTCGCATCTTTCGCGATCGAAAGGTCGATGCCCGCACTGGCGCCCTTGCCAGTGTGGCAGCCGACGCAGTAGGTCCGGACGAGGGGCAGGACGTCGTGCCCGAAACCGGCGGCGACACTCTTTGGATCCGCCATTGCGGCCGACTTCGCCGCCCCGCCCGCCGGTTTCCCGTGCGCGTGGCCCGGAGGCAGCGCCGCCGCATAGAGCAACGTGGTCGCAGGCAGCAGACCGGTTAACAAAAGCGCCCGTGTGCGAACTTTAGCATTCTTCATGGTTAGATGGCATCCAGTTGAACGAGTTTGCCGGTGCTGTCGCCGATCGAGCCGGGATGGACGCCGGCGCGATCCAGGAGCGTCATATACAGGTTCGCTACGGGCGTCTCGCTGGTATAGGCGATGTGACGGCCCGACTTCACGCTCCCACCGCCTTTTCCCGCTAGCAGGATGGGCAGATTCTCGTGGGTATGGCGGTTGCCGTCGCCGAGGCCGCTTCCGTAGACGATGAGGGAGTTGTCGAGCATGGTGCCGTCGCCGTCCGGTGTCGCCTTGAGCTGCCCCAGAAAGCGCCCGAACAGACCGATGTGGAACTGATTGATCTGCGTCACCTTTTCGATGAACTCGGGATTGTTGCGATGGTGGGTCAGCGGATGATGGCTGTCCGCGATATTGATCTCCGGATAGGTGCGCATGCTGCCCTCGCGTCCGATCATCATCGTCGATACGCGCGTCAGATCGGCGCGCAGGGCGGCAGCCTGCAGGTCGAACATCAGGGAGACGTAGTCGCCGAACGCGACCGGAATACCGGTCGGCTTGTCGATCCCCGGCTTCACCGCATGCGTGTCCCGCTCCGCGTTCTGAATGCGGAGCTCGATCTCGCGAACGGAGGTGAGATACTCGTCCATCTTCCGCTTATCGGCCTGGCCCAGTGTGCCGGTCAGGGTCTGGGTGTCCTCCCGAACCATATCGAGGATGCTCTTGCGGTAGCCCGCCCGGCGGGCTCGTGTGGCAGGGTCCAGCTTAAAGTCTTCGGTGCCGAACAGTCGCTCGAACATCAGGCGGGGATTCACCTCCGGCGGCACCGGTGTCGTGGGGCCGCGCCAGGAGATGCTGTTGGTGTAGGCGCAGCTATACCCCGAGTCGCAGTTGCCGACCGTTCGGGAGTCTTCACAGCCGAATTCGAGCGAGGCGAAGCGCGTCTGCGACTCGAACGCTCGCGCCGCGATCTGGTCCGCCGATACCCCGCCGTGGATGTCCGCCCCACTCGTCTTCTTGCAGTGAACGCCCGACAGAAACGAAGCGCCCGCGCGCGCATGATCGCCTGCGCCGTCGCCCAGTTCGTTGCCGTTGTGGTCGGCCAGCCCCGAGAGCAGCATCATATCGTCCCGATAGGCCTTGAGCGGATTGAGAATGCGCGTGATCTCGTATTCGCTGCCCATCCCCTTCGGCGTCCAGTCCTTCATGATGATGCCGTTGGGCACATAGACGAAGACGAGGCGGACGGGCGCTTTGCGCGCGCGGCCTGCGGCGGCGAGCGCTGGGGTCATCGCCTCCAGCATGGGCAGGGCGATGGCCGCGCCCACACCGCGCAGCAGTGTTCGGCGGGAGAGAGGATTGCGGGTCAGAAAGTTCATAAGGTTCTGTCTCCTCGGCGCATCTGGAAGGGTCTGCTGGTGACGATCTCCAGGACCAGATCCGAAAAACGATAGTCGTTGGCCGCGCTACGCAGCGTGATATCCTTTACCGTCGCCCTGTCATAACCCTCGAGGCCGCGTCCGAGCGCGTAGGTGAGCAGTTTCGAGGTCAGACACTGGGCAAAGGCGGCGCGATCCGTCTTCAATAGGGCCTTCAGCCCATCCGGGCCACGGAAAGAGCGTCCGTCCGGCAACAGACCGGAGGAGTCGATCACGATCTTGCCGTCGTTGGCGCGCCACGCGCCGATGGCGTCGAAATTCTCCAGGCCGAATCCCAACGGGTCCATGCGCGCATGGCAGGAGGCGCATGTCGGGTTTTTACGGTGCTGCTCCAACTGCTGCCGAAGGGAAGCCTCCGTGCCGACGGCCGAGACATCCAGCGTGGGCACTCCCGGCGGAGGGGCGGGCGGCGGCGCGTTTAAAATATTTTCCAGAATCCATTTGCCCCGCAGGACCGGCGAGGTCCGGTTGGGATACGACGTGACCGCCAGGACGCTCGCCTGTGTCAAAATCCCGCCGCGCTGGGTGCCGGTGAGATCGACCTTACGAAACGCCGGTCCCTCGACGCCGGAGACGCCATAGAACTCTGCAAGACGTTGATTGAGAAAAGAGTACTTTCCAACCAATAGATCGACGATGCTGCGGTCTTCGCGTATCACATTTTCGAAGAACATCTGCGTCTCCTGGCGCATCGACATGCGAAGATAGTCGTCGAAATCCGGGAAACGCGCTCGGTCTGGCTTGAACGACTCGAGCGCGCGGACCTGCAGCCACTGCCCCTCGAAGTTCTCGGCCAGGGCGCTCGAACGCGGGTCTTGCAGCAACCGCTTGATCTGCGCCTTCAGCACAGCGGGCTGCCGCAGGGTCTGCTGAGCGGCGCATGCCCGCAGCGTGTCGTCGGGCATGGTGCTCCACAGAAAATACGAGAGGCGTGACGCCAGCTCGTACTGGCTGATCAGGTGGCCGGTCGCATCCGTTGGCGCAGAGGGATCGCGCTCGAGGCGGAAAAGGAAATGCGGTGAGACGAGCATGCCCTGCAGCGCCAGACAGATGCCCTCCTCGAAGGAGTCGCCCTGGCTCTGTGCGAGCGAGACCAGTTGCGTGTAACGGTCGATCTCGTGCACTGTCAGAGGCCGCCGGAACGCCCGACTGCCGACGTCGCCGACGATCTTGCGCGCGCATCCCGGCTGATGCCCGCCATGCAGGTGACCACAGGTAAAGACCTTACGGAGGCTTTCGTCGGAAGGCCCCTTCGCCTGCGCGTAGGGTCCGCCTATCTCCAGAACGTTGACACGAGCATCGTTTACCGGGGATTTCTCTTTGCGCCGGGCCTCGACGCGCAGCTTGATCTGTGCGATCCGCTCCGGCGACAGGCCGGGCGGCGGCTTGAACTCCGCCGCGATGAGGTGCCTTGTCGAGGGGTTGGGGCCGGCATACTCCGTCGGGAGGCCGTCGTACATCCGCGTGATGACCGCCGCGATCCAGTGATCTCCCGCCGGGACGCGCAGCCGGCATTCGACGGTTCGCGCCGAGAAGTCCTGGCGATCCTCATTGAAGGCCGCCTGGCCGGTCGGATCGAAATCGATGGCCTGCCTCTGCTTGCCGTCGATCCACAAAGCGAGATGCAGCGCATCCGATCCGAGGGGCCGCACCCCTTCGAGCTTGAGGCGGAAGAGGTATTCGGCATCCTCCGGAAATCGGTGCATCACATGGAGCGAGTTGGGAAGGGTGAACCCGGAGGCGTCGTAATGGGCGGGAATCGCCATCATGGAGACGATCTTCCTGCCGTGCGCCTCGTGTACGGCCAGCGTGGGCTGCAGCGGCTCCGGGCCGAAGACGGCGGTGCGCGCAACCTTCTCGGCGGAGGCGACGTACCGCTCCATTTGCGACGAGGAGAGCGAGAGGACGTCCCCAATGTTGTCGAAGCCGTAGCCGGAGTCGTCCTGCGGGAAGTCGTCTGCCGGATGGGAGTTCACGCCCAGCAGATCGCGGATCGTGTTGTCGTACTCGGCGCGATTGAGGCGGCGGGCGGTCACTCTGCCGGGGTTGGAGGCGTCGCGTCGGTCGGCGCGGTCGAACTCGGCCTCGATGCGCAGCGCCGTGGCCTTGATCTCCGCAAGAGTGGGGCGCGGCGACCCTGGCGGAGGCATCTCTCCGGTGCGGATCTTACGTGCGATGCTCTCCCACGACGCGCGATCTCGCATCACGGAATTGGGGCGCTGCAGAGCCTGCAGGTCGAGGCCCCCGGCCTTCACTTTGGGGTTATGGCAGGCTGTGCAGTTTTTCGCAAAAAAGGCCCCGGTCGTCTGTGCGAAGCCGGGAGCGCTCTGTTTATGACCGGTCTGTCCCCCGGACGGCAGCACGAGCGCCAGCGTCACCAGGGGCGCCAGACTGAGCGGTAATGCAAGCAGGATCCTTGATCGCATGCGCGACTCCCTCGGTGGCAGGGTGATGAACCAGGTTTATCAACTAATAGGAGTTTACCATACGCCTACAGCACTGTCAAGATTCAATAGGCCAAAAAATGAAACATAAAAAGGGATATGGCGTTCGGTGTCTAATATAAGGAGAGATATTTAGGTGGGATTGTCTATCTATCAGGAGATAGACCCAGAGATGCGAGGGTTCCGATGGTGGTTTGTCCTTACTGTCAAGCGACAGAGGCGCAGGTAAAGGCCGGGAAAAACGGCAGCGTTCAGCGGTATAAATGTTCCCACTGCGAGCGACGCTATACTCCGGACGCGCCCCGACGCGGCTATTCGGACGCCCTGCAGCGTCGTGCGGTCGAACTCTACGCGCAGGGCTTGAAGATCCGCCGGATTAGCCGTGATCTCGGCGTCAATCACCAGAGCGTGGCCAACTGGATTCACCGCCATACCGAGCGTGATTCGACATTTCGAGGCGTTGTAGACGAATCCGCAGCGATAGCCATGCCCGTGCCGATAGAGTCTGTCATCAAAACGGTCGATGCCGAAACGCCTGCGACAGCGACAGTACTTCGCAAAGAGCGGGCGACTATCGCGGATGTGGCCCGGCGCGCCGGCGTGTCCGCCACGACGATTTCGAACTTCATCAATGCCAAAGGGCGCATGAGTGCGGAGACGCGTAGCCGGATCGGCGGCGCCATGGAGGCGCTGAACTTCATGCCCAGCGCGCTCGCGCGGGCCATCCGGCAGCGCCGAACCCATATCCTCGGTCTGCTGGTCTTCGGGCTGGGCAATCTGGACGAGGATGTCGGCAAGTCGATCACGCCCCCTCTCGTCGCGGGGATCTACGAAGCAGCCGAACGGGCAAAGCACGACATCCTGGTTTTTACCGGCTGGCCGGATCGTCCCGAGCGACACTCCGGCATGGATTTCCTCAATGGGCATATCGACGGTCTGCTCTGGGTCGCGCCACACCTCCAAACATCGGCGCTGGAGCGAATCGCCGCCGCAGGGCTGCCGGTGGTGGCCCTGTTAAGCCGCCATGTTCCGGACGCCGTCGGATACGTGAATGTCGATAATGTCGCCGCCATGCGAGATATGGTCGTGCATCTGAAGGAAAGCGGGCGGAAACGAATCGCCTATATTGGTCCGCTCGCCTTCAACGGCAACGTCAGTTCCAATTTGAGGGATCGTCGTGATGGCTACCGCGCAGGGCTTGTGGCCGCCGGTCTGCCGTACGATCCGGACCTGGAAGCGATTCTGGAGCCGGATCGGTGGAAGGTAAAAGGCTATACACAGGCATGGGAAGCCTGGATGCGGCTTCCGTCTCTTCCAGAAGCGATTGTCGCCTGTGACGATTCCCTGGCAACGAAAATGTGTGGGGTAATCCGCGCGCACGGACTGCGTGTTCCGGAAGACATCGCCGTGACCGGCTTCGACGACATTCCGGACGCGCAGCATACGTGCGGCGGCCTGACTACCACCCGGCAGCCTTTTCGCGAGATAGG
This sequence comes from Chthonomonadales bacterium, assembly GCA_038217285.1. GTDB lineage: Bacteria > Armatimonadota > Chthonomonadetes > Chthonomonadales > Chthonomonadaceae > JANXLO01. Next base: position 38,170 of record JBBQPO010000013.1, on the reverse strand, counting down.
TCGCCTGGCTGCGGAACGCCTGATCGCCTTGATCGAAGGCGCTCCGGTGGACGCGTGTCGTATTACCGTCCCTGGCCAACTCATCGTCCGCGCCTCCACTTCTGTCTGAACTCAGACAGTCCCTATGCGGGTTGATTCCCGGTCCCTTTGATGCGTATAGGGAACTATACGCGATCAGACGGCCTGGAAGAGACGTTCGCTCGCTTCAACGCATAGGGAAAAGATCATGTCGAACGGCAGCAGAGGAGAAGAGACGCAGGATAACGGGAGTGTGGGCGTGGAGATGCGGGTGGAGTGGCTGGGACGCATGGAGTATCGGGCGGCCTGGGAGGTGCAGCGGGACCGGGCAACTCGGCGGCTGGCGGGTGAGATCCCCGATACGCTGCTGCTGCTTGAACACCCGCCGACGCTGACGCTCGGGCGCGCCGCCGACCGCAGCCATATCGTCGCGGCGGACGAAAGGCTGGAGCGCGAAGGCGTCGCGGTCGTCGAGAGCGACCGGGGTGGGGATGTCACCTATCACGGGCCGGGCCAGCTCGTCGGCTATCCCATTTTCAACCTGCGAGATGCGCCCCACCAGCCCGATCTGCACCGCTATGTACGCAATATCGAAGAGACGATGATCCAGACGGTCGCGGCGTTCGGAATCGTGGCCGGTCGCTTTCCCGGCTATCCCGGTGTCTGGACCGGCCTCGACACCCCGCACCCGGCCAAGGTCGCCGCCCTCGGTATCCGCCTGAGCCGCTGGATCACGCAGCACGGTTTCGCCCTCAACGTGCAGACCGACCTCTCGCACTTCGACCTGATCGTGCCCTGCGGCATCCATGACTACGGTGTCACCTCCCTCACCCGTCTCCTCGGGCGCTCCGTCACCCTCCCGGAACTCCTACCTGTCGTCGTGCAGGCTTTCACGGAGGTATTCGACCTGACGGCGGAGAATCCGCTGCTAGTCGGTGATTCGCTTTTCGCATCGGAATAGACGAAGAAGGAGTCGAAAGTTGATAGATACGGCGTTTCTGAAAGCGTGGACGGAGGTGCCATCGGTAGGAACCGCCTGCCTGCCAGCGATGAACATGCTGGCGGAGCGCTTTGGCAGCAGCTACGATCAGACGTTCGTCTCCGACGGGTTCTGTCTGTTTCAGAAGGCGGGAGCCGGGCCGGAGGCGTTGAAAGTCGTGTTCGTCGCGCATGTCGATGAGGTGGGCGGGTGCGTCTACGGTCCACACGCCGATCTCGGCTTCCTGACGCGGGCCTGGGGCAATACTCCAGAGCTGTTCGCCGGCTTCAAGCTGCAGGCGTTCGACTATCTGGCAACCAGTGGTGCAGAGGCGTTTCCGGTGCGGGGCGAAGTATCGGATGTCAACGGCGAGGAGCGGATGCTGCTCTACGGCGCGGGCATCCGACCGTATCGCACGGGCTGGACCTTTCAGCAGGAGACTATCTTCGACGGCGATACCATCGACGGTAAGGCGCTCGATCCCCGCGTCACGGCCTATGCGGTCCTGGAGGCGGTGATGGCGCTGAACACTCCGGAAGTGGGAGCGCTGTTCGTGATGGCCGAGGAGTGCGCGATGGATGTGGCCCGCAAAGCGGTCACCTTCCTGCAAGCCCACGCGCCTGCACTGCAACTGATCGCCAACGCCGATGTGCCCGGTATTCAGAATATCGGGGAGGGTCGTCTGGACCTGCCCGCGATCCGAATCTTCGAAGGCCGAAACTTCATCGACCCGATGTTCGGTATCCGCGTTGCAGAGGTGATGGAGCAGCAGGGCGTCGAGTTTCACCTGTCGGCGGCCCGCAGCGGCAGCCAGACGTATCTGTTCTCGCCCATCGCGCCCACACTCTCCATCGCCCTGCCGAGTCAGGGCGTCCACCTGCCCCGCGTCCTCATGAGCCTGAAAGGCACCGCGCGCTGCATCGCACTCCTGCACGCCATCGGCGCAAACGCCCTCGACGGCAAGCTTACTTTTTAGTACGATCACAAACGATCATTCGATTCTAATACCAACAGGTTTTGAAGGAGGGACTCGATGCGTACGTTTCTTCGTTGGCTGCCGGTTGTGCTTTCTCGACCGTTAGGGGCGGCGACTATTGTCTTAACGGTATTGCCGTGTGCGGTTTCGGCACAGATTGCTGAAACCGTGCGCGTGAAAAGCGGCCTGCTGTCGGGTGTGTCCGGCTCCGACTCTTCGGTGCGTGTCTTCAAAGGGGTTCCCTTTGCGGCTCCGCCCGTCAAGGATCTGCGCTGGAAAGCGCCGCAGCCATTGGAGAGATGGAAAGGGGTGCGCAAGGCCGATCATTTTGGTCCGCGCCCCATGCAGTTGCCTGTTTTCGGAGACATGGTCTGGCGCTCGGAGGGGATGAGCGAGGACTGTCTCACCCTGAACGTATGGACGCCTGCAACGTCGGCAAAAGAGCGTCTGCCGGTGCTCGTCTATTTCTATGGCGGCGGTTTCGTGGCAGGCGACAGCTCGGAGCCGCGCTACGACGGCGAGAGCATGGCGCGCAACGGGGTGGTCGCGATCACCGTCAACTATCGGTTGGGCATCTTCGGCTTCTTCGCCCATCCCGAACTGACGCAGGAGTCGTCGCACCACGCCTCGGGCAACTATGGCTTGCTGGATCAGAGCGCGGCCATACACTGGGTGCGGGAGAACATCGCCGCCTTCGGAGGCGACCCGAAGAAGATCACGATTGCGGGCGAGTCGGCGGGCTCCTTCTCGGTGAGCGCACAGATGGTCTCTCCTCTGTCCAAAAACCTGATCACCGGAGCCATTGGAGAGAGCGGCGCGATGATCGGCCTGACGCTCGCAGCGCAGTCGCGGGAACAGACGGAGAAGAACGGGGTTGCTTTTGCAGCCGAGAACGGAGCCGCTTCCCTGGCGGCGCTGCGGGCGATGTCGGCACAGCAGGTTCTGAATGCCTCCAAATCCAACCCCTTCCGTTTTGGCCTCACGATCGACGGCTACTTTCTGTCGAAGTCGCCGCTCGATAGTTACACCGCGGGGGAGCAGGCGCATGTGCCGCTGCTGGCCGGGTGGAATGCCGAAGAGGCGAGTGCCTGGGCGGTCTTAGGAGGCGCACCCGCCACACAGGAAGGCTTCGCACGCGCACTACGGGCGCTCTACAAGACGCATGCGGACGACGCTTTGAATGCCTACAGCGCGTCCACCGACGCGGAAGCGAAGGCCGCCGCCACGGCGCTGGCCAGCGACCGGTTTATCGGATTTGGCACCTGGAAGTGGATGGACCTGCATGGCAAGACGGGCGGCAAGCCGGTCTATCGCTACTGGTACTCCCACCCACGCCCCCGCGAAGCAGGGGCGTTCCACTCGGTCGAGATCGAGTACGCGCTGGGCAATCTGGACTTGAACCCGCATTATGCCTGGACCGACGAGGACCGCAAAGTCTCCGCGACGATGCAGAACTATTTCGCCAACTTCATCAAGACCGGCAACCCCAACGGTGCAGGGCTGCCGGACTGGCCTGCCATGAATCGTGGGTCGATGGCGCAGATGATGCATCTCGATGTCACCGCAGTCGCAGAGCCTGTGCAAGACCGGGCACACTATCTCTTCCTCGACAAGGTCTATGCCGAAGGACACTGAAGAGTTCTGCACCTCGAACCGTCTGGGAGCAAGCACACGATGCGAATTATCTTTGACTTCGAGCCTTCGCCGGAGTCTCTTGCATTCGATAGGTGTGCAGAGGTGGCCTCTTGTTTCGCTCCCACGTCTTTTCTACGGCCCCTGCGTTAAGATTGGAACATGTGCCCGATATGAAGTTTGACGAGCCTCCATCGCTGGTTGAAAACACCCGTGCCGCTAGACGCGCCCATCAGAAAGCGTGGGCAGGATATGTCCAGGCCTGCGCGGATCACCTTGCCAGCCTGCGCGGCGTCCTTCCCTCTTCTGTGATAGAGTTGGCGGAGTTGCGCGGCATGGATGACGGATTGATCGTACAGGTCACGTTTGACCGAGCCGGGGGAAGGCTCACCCTGATTATGCGTTGCGGCGACCTCGTTATGGGTTACTACGACCTCGTTGTGACGTACAAAGAGGCGGAGATGACACCCGAAGACGCGCGATTATTGGCACGACTGGCGCGAAGTACAGTTTCCGCTGGCCTCTTCGACGCAGACCTCAGCCGGCATGAGGTGGACACGGCGGCTGAGGGCAGGATCGAACATCGATTGGAGTTCCATCACCACAGCCAACCGGATCAATGGTTGGCCATCCAATGCCGCGCGTTACAGTGGGAAAAGATCAGATGCCTCAACCGTGACCTGCCCGAATATCCGGATCGTTTCCCCGGCGACCCGGTAACGGCATAGGGATCGTCGTTCGCGTCTCCCTCCAGTGTCGGCACACGGTCGAGCCGTTTAGGAAATACCAGGTGGGGCAACAGTGTAGCACCGGGAAGAGCGACAAGCCGAGTATTTCGAGCGCCTACGAAATTTCGTGCTGGCGAAGACGGATGGGAACGAGTTCAGACACCGCTGCAACAGGGTCGCGAGACGAGGTTGTTTCCGATCCATACGGGGTGTTGTTCGCGCGGAGCAGCTCGTGCGGCGCGGCATCCGGAGAGGTGGCGATAGGTCGTAAGAGGGAGTTGGAGGCCTCCGCGAGCGACGAAGGCCGGAGCAGCAGGTAAGGGGCCTGGCGGCGGCGAAGCTGTCCCTGCAGGTGCGTCACGCACGCCTGGGCGGCAGCCTGAAGGGGTGGACAGTCGCGCGCCACGCCTTTGCCGTGCGCCAGCCATGTGACGGCTGGCAGCGCCTGGCTGTCACCGATCTTCTCGAACGCCTGCAGCACGGCGAGAAAAAATGAGGCGGGGAGTTTGCGTGTGCGAGGCGTACTGAGTGTGCGGGCCAGCACCGACCGGTGGAGGAAGCCGAGCAGATAGGCGTCGGAATCGCGCAGACGGAGAAGCAGGCGCGTCATGGGCGGTATGATCGCGCGCCGAACGTTAGAGTCGGTGAACTCCAACAACTCGATCAAAGCCGGGAGAGTGTTCAGATCATCGATGTCCGTAATGCACTCCGCCAGATGTTTCCTGTGTGGACAGTCGATTGCCTTAAACATGCCAAAGCCTGTGAGAAGGACCGGTATAAGGACGGCCACGGCCCACAGCAGAGGGGTGACTAGAATACGACTTTGTCCCAATGCCAGAAGGATCACACAGGCCGGATAAGAGAACGCTACCGCGAGGGCGATGCCGATTCGGGCGCCTTTCCGATCGCCCGTGATAGCGCGGATGATGTCCGCAAGGTCCGCGTGGAACAGGGCGGGATCTTCGGTCGCCATTCGCGTAAACTCCTGTTGCGCGCTGCGGCGTTCTTTTGCGTTCCAACTGCCGAGGCGTCGCACCAGGTGATGGCTCTTCTCACTGTCTGTGATCGGTCTGGCAGTTCGGGTTCTCATATATTTTCTTACTCCATCCGTCGAGGCCCGGTTTCGTCATAACGACCTCCCGGCGAGTTCAGAGACGGATTTGACAGGAGAATGCGGGTCGTTGCCGGGACCGATGTCTTCGAGGACGCAGTTGGCGGCGATCTGGCCGGACATCAGGACCATCGGGACGCCGGGGCCGGGGTTGACGCTGCCGCCCGCCCAGTAGAGCCCCTGGATGAGGCTGCTGCGGTTTCCGGTTTTGAAGGCGGAGTTGAGGCCGCGCTGCGTGACGACGCCGTAGATCGCGCCCCGGTTGACGGAATACATCTGCTCCAGATCACGGGGAGTGACGGTGCGCGAGACCTGGATGCTGGCCCGCAACCCTGTGAGACCGCCGCGCTCAAGTTTGTCGATAATGACGTCCCGGTAGCGCTCCGTCTCCTGCTCCCAGTCGAACGCGTCGGTGAGATAGGGACAGTGGACGAGGACGTAGAGCGCGGTGCAGCCGGGCGGCGCGACCGCGGGATCGGTCAGACTGGGCACGGCCAGGTAACAGGTCGGGTCTTCATGGGGGACTTTGCGCTCGTAGAGGTCGCGGAACTCGGCGTCGCTGTCGGCGGAAAAGAAGAAGTCGTGATGCCGCAGGTCGGGCCAGGTGCGGTTGCAGCCGAGATAGAGCACGATCCCTGAACAGGCTGGCTCCAACTGCTTCTCCTGCTTGCGCAGGTATTTCTTCGAGGGGGCGTCCGTCAGCAGCGATTCCAGGGTGCGCACGATGTCGGAGTTCGCGACCACGACATCGAACCGTTCCAACTCCCCGCCCTCCGGCACGACCCCGACGACCTTGCCATTCAGCGTCTCGATCTTTTCGATAGAGGTTCCGAATCGAGTTTTGACCCCGAACTCCGCGCAGAGCTTCGTGAGCGCCCGCGCGATCTCCCCGGTTCCCCCGACGGCATACCAGCATCCCAGCCCGATCTGCACCCAGGCGATCAGGCACAGAATGGCGGGCGCCACGAACGGCGACGAGCCGACGTACTGCACGAAATGCTCGAACAACTGCGCCAGCCGCTCGTCCTTGAAATGCTTGCGGATGGCCTGGTGCATCGTGGTCAGCGGGTCCATCTGCATGGCGAGGCCGAGTGACTGGAGGTTCGTGGGATTCGCGCGCATCATGTCGCGAATGCTGCCGTACGATTTCCAGTAGAACCAGCGGTCGGTGATGCCGTTCATGCGCTGCGCGTAGGAGAGAAACTCGAGATAGTTCGACAACTCTTCCGGCGCAAAACGGTTCAGCTCCGCCGTCATCTCCTGCAGGGAGGTGTAGAGGTCGAAGCGGCTGCCATCCGCGAAAAAGGCGCGCCACTGCGGATCGAGGGAGACGAGATCGAAATAGTCGGCGCGGCGTTTTCCGACGTCGCTGAAGAGGCGGTCGATGACGTCAGGCTTGGTGAGGATGGTCGGCCCCATGTCGAAATAGTAGCCGTCCTGCTCCCAGACGTTCATCTTTCCGCCGAGATGCGTGTTCTTCTCGAACAGCGTCACCGTGTGTCCTGCGTGTGCCAACCGCACTGCTGCCGCACATCCGGCCAGTCCGCCGCCTACAATCGCTATCTGCGCCATGTTTCACTCTCCGAGGAGGCTACTCTCCTCTGTTCTGTTTCTGATAGTCGGTGGCGGCGCGCACGAGCTGGCGCAGGGCCCCCAGCCTCGCCCGCAGTGTGGGGGCGTTTTGAAAGGCGAGCAAGCTGCGCAGGATCGGCAGAGTCGCCGGGCCGTAGGGAAAGAGGTGCCGCCGTTCGCCGCCGGACGCGCTTATCGCCGTCACTTTCCAGTGGACAAACTCTTCCAGGCCAGCCGTTCCCCGCTGTTTGCCGAAGCCGCTGGCGCGCAGTCCGCCAAAGGGCAGCGCCGGATTCGCGCCGAGCAGAAGGGTATCCTGATTGATCGCCGCCAGACCGACCCGCAGGCGCCCCGCCAGCGCCCTCCCCTGCCGCAGATCACGTGTCCAGATGCTCGCTCCGAGCGCCATCTCACTGGCATTGATGCGCTGAATCGCCTCGTCTGCGTCGCGCACGATACAGACAGGCAGGACGGGGCCGAAGAAGTCCTGGGCCATGATTGCCATATCGTCCGTACACTCCGCGAGGAGCGTCGGGGCGTAGTGGAAGCCGGGCAGTTCTGTCAGGCAGCGTCCACCCGTGCGCAGCTCCGCGCCCTGCGCGAGGGCCTGCCAGACGAGACGGTGCGCGGTATCGCGCAGGAGGGCGGTGCGCATCGGGCCAAAGTCGAGGCCCGGTCGCAGATGCTCCAGCTCTGCTCTGCACGCCTCCAGAAAAGCCTCGGCTCGTTCGCGCACAACATAGAAACGCTGCGGGGCGATGCAACTCTGACCGGCGTTGCAAACCCGACCCCATACCGCCGAACGCGCTGCCAACGCCACATCGGCGTTGGCGCAGACCACAAAGGCGTCGTTGCCGGAGAGCTCCATGACGGCAGGCGTATTGTGCTCCGCCAGTTCCGACAGGATCGCCCGCCCGGTGCGCACACCGCCCGTAAAGGCCAGCTTGTCGACGCCCACCCGACAGAGCGCGCGTCCTGTATCTCCGCCGCCGGTCACGGCGACGACCGGCAGACCGACGGCGTCGGCATGGCCCACGAGGCGCAGGGCCGAGGCGGTAGCCAACTCCGAAGGTTTGAAGACCACCGCATTGCCCGCCGCGAGCGCCCAGGCTATCGGCGCGACATTGAGCAGCAGGGGATAGTTCCAGGTTCCGATCACCCCAACCACTCCATACGGTTCGGCGGTCAATTGCGCTCCGCCCACCCGCCGCAGGCGCAAAACACGCGCCGTCTCTCGCTCCAGCCAGCGCAGTGCTGCCAGGGAGGGCAGCAGGTCCGCTCCCAGTGATTCTTGCAGCGGTTTGCCGATCTCGGTCGTCACCGTCACCGCCATACCGTCGGCGTCTGCGGTCAGGCGCTCCCGCCAGCGCCGCAGAGCCGTGCAGCGCTCCTGCACTGAGCGTCGTCGCCACGCCTCCGCCAGATTCCGCGCATGGGCGACGGCCTCCGCCACTTCGACCGGCGAACGTGTCGCAAAGGACCCGACCGTTTCACCTGTCGCCGGATTACAGGAAAGAAACGATTCCATAAGGGCTACTTTCTGCGGGCGGCGACGATCTCCTCGGCGGCGAGGCGCCCCGAGGTCAGCACAATCGGCACACCGCCGCCGGGGTGGGTGCCTGCACCGACGAAATAGAGATCCGCCACCTCTTCCGAGCGGCTGTGCGGCCGAAAATAGGCCGACTGCAGGAAGGTCGGCGAGAGGCCGCTGTAGGCAGCGCCCGCATAGCAGCCATAGACCTCTTCGAACTCCGGCGGCGTGAAGGACTTCTCGAATACGATGCTCTCGCGCAGACCCGGCAGGCCACTGGCTTCGAGCTTGTCGAGAACGCGATCCCGTAGTTTGGGCCCTTCCGTCGGCCAATCGATGTCGGCCTGCGCGTTGGGGCAGGGAACGAGGATATAGACGACGTCATGGCCGGGAGGCGCAAGGGTCGGGTCGGTGCGGGTCGGAATGCAGACATGCATGGCGGGATCGCGCGGCAGTCGCTTGTGCACACAGATGTCGGCGAGCACCTCGTCGTAGCGGTCGCTCAGCACGATCATATTGTGGCTCCAGTCGCTGGGGATATGTTTCACGCCCAGGTAGAGCAGGTAGCCGGAACAGCCGTAGTCACGGCGCGCGAGGGCTTTATCGGTATGCTTGCGGCGGATCGTCGGCGGCAGAAGGTGCTTGTAAGCGGTGGGCACATCGAGGTTGCAGACGACGGTGTCGGCCTGCCACTTCTGCCCATCCCGTGTCTGCACCCCGACGGCGCGACGGCCTTCCAGCAGGATTCGCTCGACTGGACTGTAGTAGTGTACCTGCCCGCCAAGCTCCATGAAGAGCTTTTCCAGCGCGTCGGCGAGGGCGATCGTTCCGCCCTGCGGGAACCAGACGCCGAACTCCATCTCGATATACGGGAGCAGCGCGTAGATCGCAGGGCAGTCGTAGGGACTGATGCCGAGATAGAGCGTCTGAAACGTAAACGCCTGCCGCAGGCGCTCGTTCTTGAGGTAGCGGCTGACGAACTTATAGACGCTCTCCAGGGGCAGCGACTGCACCATGCCGCGCAGGGTCGAGGGCCGCATCATGTCGCGCAGAGAGTTGAACGACTGTTCGATGAAGTTGTGGCGAGCGTTCTCGTATTTGGCCTTCATCGCGGCCATCAGAGCCGGAAAGCGGGCCGCGTCCTCGGGGGCGAAGGCGCGTACGCTCTCCACCATCTCGGAGGCGGAACCGCCCATAGCGAACGTCGCGCCGTCGGGCCAGGTCATGGTGTAGGCGGGCGTGAGACGGCGCATCGTCATATAGTCGTTCATATCGCGTCCACAGGCTTTAAAAGTGTTTTCAATCACTTCCGGCATCATCAACATCGTCGGACCCATGTCGATGCGGAAGCCGTCCTGCTCGATAACGTTCATGCGCCCGCCGCTGCGGCCGTTGCGCTCGATGATATCGACCTGCCAGCCCTGTCGGGCGAGGTGAATCGCGGTCGAGAGCCCGCCCAGTCCCGCGCCGATCACAACGGCGCGGGGACGAGTATCAGCCTTCTCACCGATACTGCGGGCCGACGAAGGCGGATGAGAACGGGTGTGCGGCGGTTCCTGCATCACGACAGGATGAAGCCCTTGCGTGGAAGCTTCCGGGGATGTGGGCGCAGCCGCCCCGTTGAACGAATACATGAGATGCCTTTCTTACGCCTCCTCTTCTGAAGGCGCGGCGTGCAAGGCCGCCCGGATCACCGCGACGGCAGGTTTACCTCGCTGCGCAAAGATCACACGGCCTCGCTTATCGATGACGTAGACGGTACGGCGAATCAAGAGACCGAAGAGTGTGCTGCACCCGTATGCGGCGGCGATACGACTGCCGGTATCGGCGAGGAGCGGGAACGGCAACTGATATTTCGCCGCGAACTGTGCGTGTCTGGCTTCACTCGCCGGATTGACCCCGAAGACGACCGTGTCGGTAGACTGCAGGCCAGCCCAATCGTCTCGCAACTCACACAACTGCCGGGTACAGACCGGCGTATCGTCGCCGGGATAGAAGACCAGTACCACCCGCTGCTTGCCTCGCAGATCGGCCAGACGAATGGCAGCTCCCGCATGAGTTGAGGCCGTAAAGTCCGGTGCCATCTCACCCGGCAAAATCAGACTGGAACGCGAAGCCATGCGCTCTCTCTTTCCGACAGACAGGCGCCCCACAGCTCTCCTCCCCATCGCTATGCTTATTACTATTCAGTGATATGTTCAGTTCCCAAAATGGCAGCCCGCAAAAAGACGCCGTCTTTTAGAGGCTTAAATGTGCGAAGATGTGGGACATCGCCGCGCCGACGGTTTGCAACCGGGCCGCGTCGTCGGGCAGAGCCGCGAGGTTCTTCTGGAACGGCTCCGGCGTGACCGGCCCTTTGTAGCCGATGGCTTGCAGGGCGTTCAGGAAGCCTGTGGTGTCTATCACACCTGTCGCGCCCGGCAGATCTCGCACACTGTCCACCTGCTGGTCCGTCTCGACACCCGCAGGCGCGTCGTTGACGTGCACATAGGCGATCTGCTGCGGTTTCAGGTGGCGCAGCTCCTCCACCGTGCCGTGGGAGGTATGCCAGTGCCAGCAGTCCAGCAGCAGGCCGACATTGGGGCCGATGTCGTGTGCCATGCGCAGCATCGCCTCCATAGTGTGGACAAACGGATATTTCTGACTGTCCCGCAGGGTCTTCGGGCCGATGAACTCCAGGCCGAGCAGACAGTCATTGTCGGCGAGAATGCGGGCGATAGGCTTGAACCGCTCGACATGAAACCGATAGTTGGCGTCGAACGCGCGCTCGTTGGAGCAGGGCATGATCCAGGTCATCGTTCGCGCGCCGCCGACCGCCTGGGCCGCTTTCGCCAGTCGGGGCAGTTCCAGCAGACCCTGCTTCCAGTTCTCCTCGGAACCACGCCAGTCGGTCGGCAGTCCGAATCCTGCCGGGTGAATGCCTGCCTTGCTGAACAGAGCGAGCACGCCTGCCGCGCCCTGACGTTCGACCCGATCCGCGATCTCATGGGGGCTGTATTCGACGCCCTCGAAACCGCCCGTCTTTGCGGCCGTGATCGCCTCTTCGAGATTCGCCGTTCGGACGCCGATAGCGCCAGGACTCAGGGCTTTGTACATAGTCGATTTCTCCTCCTCACACCGTGACTGCAACGTTGCATTGGGAACTTCAGAATATCAATCCCCGTTCGCCGTTAGACCAGGGTCTTCCTCCTCGGAGGCGGTGATGTCGTCACCGCCGGTGACGAACGCAGCCCGTGAAATAGCCGAAGTACAACGGATCGCTGCTGTTTTCCTGTATGCCGACAGGGAAAGGCGTTGCCTCTGCGGAAGTAGAAGGTGTGAACGCCTATTTCAGTGTCATCAACGCCTTTATAGAGGATAGCAGTGTTATTGTCGTCGTGGCCTACCTGCTGGCGCGAGGCCGCATGCTGCAACTGCTTTTTGCTGAGCGACGCGACCTGCGGGGCAGCCTGTTTCTGGGCCTGATCCTCGGCCTGATCGGGCTGACAGAGGCGGTGTTTCCCGGTAAACGCCAGCCGTATGTGGCGGACACGCTGCTGGTGATCTTCGCGACGCTGGCCGGTGGGCTGCGCGTTGGACTGATAGCGGCGACCGTGCTGAGTCTGGGGGCGGCACTGTTCGAGGCTCCTTTTGCCGATGTGACGACGTTGCTGACGACGATCACCAGCGCCCTTTTTGCGGAGGGGATCGCGCGGCTCTTTCCGGACCGTCGTCGGCCTTGGTGCGGTCTCGTCACCGGGGCGGGGGCGCAGGCAGGAGCGGCCGGGGTGCGTTTTGCGCTGTCTGGAGCGCTGCATATTCCGTTCGCCCTCTGGCATGTGACCGCAGGCATCTCTGCAAATGCCTTCGGCCTGCTGCTGCTGCTGCTGATCGTCAACGACGCCCGGATTCGCGCCGACAGCGAACGCAACCGCACGGCGGCCGAACGGGCGTATACCCTCGTTGCCGAAGCGCAGTTGAACGCGCTGCGCGCCCGCATCCACCCTCACTTCCTGTTTAATACCCTGACGTCCATCGCAGCCCTCTGCGGCATCGCCCCAGACAAGGCGGAGGCCGCCACTCTTCGGCTCAGCCAGCTTATGCGCCGGGCGCTCGACAGCAACCTGGCCGCGCCTCTCTGCCTGGATGAGGAACTCGACTACGTGCGCGGCTATCTGGAGATCGAACAGCATCGGTTCGGTCAGCGCCTGAATATCGTGTGGGAGATCGACCCGGCCTGCGGCCCGGCGCATATTCCCGGATTCGCGGTACAGACGCTCGTCGAAAATGCGATCACGCATGGGGTGGGGCCGCAGATGGGGCCGGGACAGGTGCGCGTCGTCGCCCGTCGATTTCGAGACCAGGCGCTGATCGCAGTCATAGACGACGGACAGGGCATGGACACTCCCACGCGCACACGCGCCCTGCTGCCGGAAGGTGGACGGGAGCATGGCCTGCGTATTCTGACTCAACAACTGGTGCTGCTGCACGGTCCTCGCGCCCGCCTGCGGTTGTTCACCCGACCGGAACAGGGCACCCTCGCCTGTTTCGCGGCACCGATGCCGCCGCAACTGCCGGACCGAAAGGGAGTTCGTCGTTGACACTGACCGGACTGATCGTGGACGATGAGCCGCTGGCACGCGCGCATCTGAGCCGTCTCCTGCAAGCGCAGGGAGCGCAGGTGGTCGCCGAGGCCGATAACGCGGCGACAGCCCTACAGCTTGCGGAAGACTTGCGCCCGGACATCGTCTTTCTCGACATTCAGATGCCGGGCCTGACCGGGCTGCAGATGGCGGCCGCCCTGCTGCATCTGGACTCGCCGCCTCTCGTCGTCTTCGTCACCGGATATTCCGAATATGCGCTGGACGCCTTCGAGCGGGACGCGCTGGACTATCTGGTCAAACCGCTCTCCCCGGACCGACTGGCGCGTACCCTCGTGCGTGCCCGTGAGCGTCTCGCCAACCGTCATGCCCGCAGCCTCCAGGCAGAAGCCTCCGAGGCGGCGGTTCCGTCGGCAGAGCGCGACGCCGATGAGGCCGGGGCGCTTCTCTCCGCCCTGCCCGGGATCGGCGCTGACGGCGGGAGAACGCCTGCACCGCTGCGCCGCCTGCCAATCCGCGAAAACTATGCGGTTCGGCTCGTACGCGTGGAGGAGATCGTCTGCGCGGTTGCCCGGGAAAAGCGCGTCTTTGTCCGCACGGCTGGCGGCGAACACCGGACCTACTACACGCTGACGCAGTTGGAGACTCTGCTGCCGCCGGATCTGTTTCTGCGGATCCACGACTCCTGCCTTGTCAAGATAGAACAGGTGGAGGAGATCCTCTTTCTCGGCAACCACACCTACCGTGTGCGTCTCACCGATGGCGAACTGCTGCCGGTAGGCCGCGCCCGCTATCCCGAGCTTCAGCGCCGCCTTGGCCTGGAGACGGACGCGAAATAAGACCGCCCGGTTTTTTGTACCCCTCATCCTTCCCTTTGTACCGTGTGTCCAACCCGTCTTCTTTCTCCCGCGTTCGGCCCGTATAATGGGACGTTGACCCTTTTGCTGCCGTTCGTTTCGCAAGGAGATTTCGTGCCATGCCGGAAAAAACCACGCTTCCTCGCCAGATCCTTATCAGCCTCTGCATTGTCGCGGCCCTGGGCGGCGCAGGCTTCGTGCTCAGTCGCCAGAGCCGGTCCGAAACCCACGCCGCCGCGCCGGCCGCGAGTACGGAGAGCGTGGCGGTTTCGGGCATCGGGCAGAAGGTCGTGCAGATCGAGACGGCCCCCGTTCGGGCCGAGAGTCTGGCCACCGACCTGCATGCCACCGGACAGATCCTCTTCTCGTCGGAGCAGACGGTGAAAATTAGCCCCCGGCTGACGGGGCGTGTGCGGCAGGTCTTTGTACGAGTGGGGGATCATGTAAGCGTGGGGCAGACGCTCGCCCTGCTCGACAGTGTGGATGCCGCCGCCGCGCAGAATACCGCCAGGCAGAGCGAGAACAAAATGCGCCTCGCGGCCTCGACCCTGGAGCGTACCGAGCGCCTCTACCATCTCGGAACGCCGGATGTGACGTCGGCGCAGGCCAATCTCGATCAGGCGAAAGCCCGTGTGGAGTTCACAAAGTCCGCTCTGGAGCGGGTGCAGGAGCAGGCTCGGATCGGTGGATTTACCGAGAAGCCGGTCGAGGACGCGCAGACGGCTGTTGTCGGGGCACGTTCTGACCTGGCGCAGGCGCAGGCCGACCAGGCCCAGACGCAGCGTGATCGCGACCGTAAGGCCAAACTCTTCGAGATAGGGATCGCTGCCAAAAGCGACATGGAGGCTGCCGACAATGCACTGGACAAGGCTCGCGTCACTGTTAAGGCCGACCAGGAGAAGCTCGCACTGGTCCAGACGGCGCTGGAACGGGAGCGAAAAGCCTTCAAGACGAATCTATACGCCGACCAGCAGGTGCGGTCTGCACAGAGCGACGCCCGACAGGCGCAGCTACAGCAGGAGGCTGCGGAGACCGCTCTCCGGTTAGCGAAAACCACCATGCTGCGCGATCTGCAGCAGGCTCGCAGCGACTTCCAGGCCGCGAAGTCGGATGCGGAGAACTCCCAGCATGTCCTGGTTCTGCTCGGGCAACCCGGCGCGGACGGCGCTGTCAAGGTGCAGGCTCCTCTCTCCGGCATCGTGACGGAGCGCAATGTCAGCCCTGGCCAGATCGTCGATCAGTCGCAGATGACGCCCTGGCAGATGTTCACGCTGAGCAACACCTCGACGGTCTGGGCGGAGGCCGATGTCTACGAAAAGGACATCAGCGCGATCCATTCTGGGCAGAATTTGACGATCACTGTCGCCGCTTTGCCGAATCGCGCGTTTACCGGGACTGTACGGCATATCGCTCCGGCACTGGACCCGAAAACTCGCGCCGTAAAGGTGCGCGCCGAGATCGCGAATGCCGATGGCTTGCTCAAAGATGGCATGTATGCCGATGTTCGTATCCGGTCAGGCAGCGGTAAGTCGGTCCTGGTCGTGCCGCTGGCCGCGATCCTGCGCGACGGCGACAGCGACTTCGTCTATGTAAAGCAAAAGGACAAATATGCCCGCCGACCGGTCACGCTCGGCGCGCAGCGCGACGGCAAAGCCATCGTCGAAAAGGGTCTGAAATCTGGTGAACTGGTCGTCACGCACGGCGCCCTCTTCCTCGGCAATCAGAACAGCGGCAATTAGCGGGGGCGCCAACCCCTTGCTTCTAACCTGGTTTTCGGAAATATCATGATCAATCGTGTCGTCCACTTCGCTTTGAATCAACGGGTGCTTACGCTGGTGTTTGCAGTGGGACTGCTGGCATGGGGCACACTCAGCTTCTTCCAACTGCCTATCGAGGCCTACCCGGACGTAATGAACACCCAGGTGCAGGTGATTACGCAGTGGCCCGGTCACGCTGGGGAAGAGGTTGAGAAGCTGATCACAGTGCCGCTGGAGACCAGCCTGAACGGGGTGCCGCACGTCTCCAGTCTGCGCAGTCGTTCCCTGTTCGGCCTCTCCGTTGTCTACCTTGTCTTCGAGGACGGCATCGACGACTATTTCGCCCGCCAGCAGGTGATGGAGCGTGTCGCCGCCGCCGACCTGCCTGCGGGAGTGCAGCCTGCACTCTCCCCGCTCGCCAGCGCCACCGGGGAGATCTATCGCTATACCGTCGTCGGCAAGCCGCTTATGGACCTTCGGACTATCGAGGACTGGACACTGGAACGCGAGTTCAAGAGCATTCCCGGCGTCGCCGATGTCAACAGTTTCGGCGGCACGGTCAAACAGGTTCAGGTTCAGATTGATCCTGCGCGGCTCAAAGCCTACGATGTGACCCTGAAAAGCGTCACCGATGCGATCGCGGGCGCCAATGCCAACGCGGGCGGCAACTACATCGAGCGGGGCAGCGAGGAGTATGTGATCCGCGGCGTTGGGCTTCTGCGGGACGAGAAGGATATCGAAAATGTGGTCGTCGTCACGCGCAACGGCGCTCCGCTGTTGGTCCGTGATGTGGCGACGGTGCGAATCGGGTTTAAGCCGCGCCTGGGAAAGGTCGGATGGCGGCCCGGCGGCGGCGGACCGCAGACGGATACCGACGACGCCGTGATGGGCATCATCCTGCTGCGGCGCGGGGAGAACCCGGCTCCGGTCCTGGAAGCGATCCACAAAAAGATCGAGCAGCTCAACACCAGTATCCTGCCGAAGGGTGTGCAGATCAAGACGTTCGTGGACCGCTCGAACCTGGTTCAAACCACGACGCATACGGTAGAGCATAACCTGATCGAGGGCATTCTGCTCGTCGTCGCGATACTGTTTCTCTTTCTCGGTAACGTGCGTGCCGCCATCATCGTGGCCTTGACCATCCCGTTCGGGCTGCTGTTTGCCTTCGCCTGCATGGGTCTCATTCATGTTCCGGCGAACCTGCTTTCGCTGGGCGCGATCGACTTCGGTATCATCGTCAACGGCGCGGTGATTCTGGTCGAGAACGTCTATAGGCGCCTCGCGCGCCGCGCCGCAGCGGAGAGCATCCATGCCTGCATTCTGGAGGCGATCGGCGAGGTCCAGACTGAAATCGTTTTTACCACCGTCATCATCATTCTGGCCTATCTGCCGCTGTTCACCATGCAGAGCGTCGAAAAGAAGATGTTCTCTCCGATGGCCTACACCATCGGCTTCGCCTTGATCGGCTCCCTGATAATGGCGCTGCTCGTTGCACCGGTGCTCTGCTACCTGCTGCTGCGCGGGAAACTGAAAGACAGCGAGAACGTCGTCAGTCTGAAACTAAAGAGCAGCTATCGGGGGGCGCTGCGCTGGGCGCTGGCGAATCCGATGCCTACACTCGTCGCCGCTGTCGGGCTGTTCGTGCTCTCTCTCTTCGTCATGCCTCGTCTCGGCACGGAGTTTCTGCCGCATCTCGACGAGGGCAATCTGTGGATTCGCGCGACGATGCCGACGACCATCTCCTATACCGAGGCGGCGCAGATCGTGCCCAGGGTCCGGGAGATACTGGCGAAGTATCAGCCGGTCGGGCTCATCGTTTCGCAGATGGGGCGGCCCGACGATGGCACGGATGCAACGGGCTTCTACAACGCCGAGTTTCTGGTGGACCTCAAACCTTACGATGCCTGGCACGGTTATTCGACCAAGGCCGCCCTTGTCGAGAAGATGAACGCGGAGCTGGCGCAGATCCCCGGCGTCTCGTTCAACTTCTCGCAAAACATCGAAGACAACGTTGAGGAAGCGGTCACCGGAATCAAAGGCGAGCTGGCCGTGAAACTGTTCGGAGACGACCTCGACACTCTGGAGAAGAAGGCCGACGAGATCCAGCGCACACTGGCGGGCATTTCCGGTGTGGTCGATCTGGACACGTTCAAAGAGACGGGTGAACCGCAGGTACAGCTCCATGTGGATAGGGATAAGATCGCCCGTTATGGCCTGAACGTGCAGGATGTGCAGGATGTGGTGGAGACGGCCATAGGCGGCAAAACCATTACGCAGTTGCTGGACGGCGAGAAGAAATTCTCCATCGTCGCGCGCCTGACGCCGGAGAACCGTCGGGATGTCGAGCAGATACGCGAGATTACCGTCAGCACTCTGGACGGGCAGCGCATTCCGCTGGCCCAGCTCGCCGACATTCGCACTGAGCGCGGCGCGGCCTTTATCTACCGGGAGGCGAATCACCGCTTCATCGCCATCAAGTTCGGCGTGCGCGGCCGCGACATCGGCGGCGCGGTGCTGGAGGCGCAGCGCAAGGTGAAAGATGCCGTCACCCTGCCGAGCGGCTACTACACCGTCTGGGGCGGCGAGTTCGAGAGCATGCAGCGGGCGGGCGCGCGGCTGATGATCATCGTCCCGATCACCCTGCTTCTGATTTTCCTGGTCCTGTTCATGCTCTTCAACACGGTCTCCCGCGCCGCGATCGTGATGCTGAACGTGCCGCTGGCGCTCATCGGGGGCGTGTTCGCGCTCTATCTGACGCACTTCCATCTGAGCGTCGCCGCCGCCGTCGGCTTCATCGCGCTCTTCGGAGTCGCGGTGCAGAACGGCGTCATTATGGTCTCTTACTTCGATCATCTGCGGGCACAGGGGGCAGGGCTGCAGGAGGCGGTGATCGAAGGCGGCGTGATACGCCTGCGCCCTGTCCTGATGACCGCGATCCTGGCGAGTATCGGCCTGGTGCCCGCCGCGATCTCGACCGGCATCGGCTCGGACACGCAGAAGCCGCTTGCCATCGTCATCATCGGGGGGCTTATCTCCGCGACGATCCTGACGCTCTTCGTCCTGCCCGTTCTCTACGCTCTGGTCGCCCGTCCGGTTCCGGCACATGGAACCCAACCTGAACCGGTGACCCTTTCTTAAAGCGAGGTGTGCTATGTGGAAAAAAATGGTGTGTCTTCTCTGTCTGCTGCCCGTGGTCGGCTCCGCCCAGCGCAGCTCGCAGGGCTATACTGCGCAGCTCTATCAGGGTCAGGCCAGTCTCAGGGCCAACCGGCTCAGCACCGCCGCCTATCATTTCCGTACCGCACTGGAGTGGAATCAGGATGGCGCGGATGCCCATATCGGTCTGGGCACAGTCTATCTGCAGACGGGCAAAGAGGAGAAGGCCGTCGATGAGTTTCTAGCAGCGCTCCGTCTGCGGCCCCACTCGGCAGAGGCCGAACGCCTGATCCATACCGCCCGGGAGAGGTCCAACAAGGGCCAGGAGGAGAAGGCGTTTCAGGCGCTGGAGGATCAGGTAAAGCACGATACGAAAAATCCGGACATTCATACCACCTATGCCGAGGAGCTGGTCGAGCGAAACCGATTGGACGAGGCGCAGAAAGAGGCTCTCCTGGCCCTCAAACTCGACAGCAAACAGGGACACGCGTACTGTGCCCTGGGCAGAATCGCGATGATACAGGGAAAAGAGACCGACGCGCAGAAGTATTGGGAGACCGCGCTGCATTACGACAACACGGACGACGACGCGCTGATCGGCCTGGGGGATGTCGCGATGAAGGCGAAGGACTTCCGGCGGGCGGCCGACTACTACCGCCGCGTCATCGTTTTTGTGCCGGGACTCGTCGAGGGGCATAAGAAGTATTTGGAGGCTCTGACGGGTCTGGGCGATACCCGTCGGGCCGAGAAAGAGAAGGCCGCGATCGAGCGCCTTACTTCTAAGGGTGGATAACAGAAGGAGTGTGCGTGTGGGCAGGCATAGATCCGGTGGCTGGAGAGCGGTGCGAACGTGCCCAGGAGGGCCGGCAGTGTGGGTGGTTGTGCTGCTCGGCGGAATGATCGCGGGCCGGGCGGGCGCGAAACCAGCCGACGTGAAGCAGGGCGATGGCAAAACGACCGACCCGAAGCAGGCCGACGGCAAAGCTGGCGATGGCAAGCAGGAGCCGGACAATCATCCGCCCTCGGTGACGCCGAGCGCGCCGAGCATCACCGATACCGCGACGCTCTCCGCTCCCGGCTGGATCGAGGCCGATATAACAGGCTTCAAGAACCTGAACCGCGACCGCAGCTTCGGGACGCCTTCTCTGCTCAAGCTGACGGCGGGCAATCGTCGCTTGCAGTATCGCCTCGCCACCGACGGCTACATTCGTCAGGGCGACCATACAGACGGGGTCGGAGACACCTATTTCGCCCTTCAGTACCTCTATAAGCCGCAGGAGAAGGCCGGGTTCGACATCGCCGGCAGAATCAACACCAAAATCCCGACCGGACGCCGCGAACTGGGCGGCACACAGAAATTCGACGTGGGCGCCCTGCTGCTCGCAAGCCGGGACTTCACGAAATGGCAGTTTCATGGCGACTTCAACATCGGCCTCTCATCGCTGACCCGGTCGGGTGTGCCGGGAGTGGACTATCAGGTGCTGCTCGCCGCTTCGACCACGACGCCGATCCGGGGCGGACGCTGGCAGTATTCCAATGAACTGGTCTACTTCGCGCCGATCCAGGGGCAGCAGTACCGAGTCACGACGATGCACGGGTTTGCCTTCGCGCAGCACCGCTACGAAGTCTACAGTGCGGCGGTGCAGTGGCAGTTGCACGGTGACGCCGCGACGGTTCAAGTGTTGCTCTCGGGCTCCTTCTTTCCAGGGAAGCTGTTTTGACGGCGCTTGAGAAAACTCTCAGGCAACGTGAAGTCAGGTTTAAGGCAGACGAGGGATACTATACAGGGGCGCGTTCGGCTGTACCAGGGAATAGGAACCGGGGGAGTGAAATCAAAGTGAGTTTTACGCGTTTTAAGGGACGATCCCTTTCGAATAGAAAAGTTTTTGCGGCGCTCGGTCTGCTGGTCGTGATGGGGATCGAGGGCCGCTCGGCAGCAGGACAGGTTCAGACGCGACCGACGCAAGATCAGACGCTGCCGATGCCGGACCTGCCGCCGGACGTTCCGCCTGCACAGCGACTGACGCTGGAGCAGGCGTTGCGCATCGCCGCAACAAACAGTCCGCAGTTGGTCGCCTCCACGCATCAGGTGGCAGGAGCGCAGGCCAACCTCTCCGGGCAGAAACAGCCCGTCAATCCAAACCTCTTCGTTACGGGTATAACGAACACGCCTTCCGGCCTCGATCCCTCGGACCCCACGAGATACGGTGTCATCTATACGTTGGAGACGAGCGGCCGGCAGCGCTGGCGCACCGGGCAGGCGCGCGCGCAGTTGCAGGGAGTCCAGGCTGACGCCGTCACCACGCGCCTGGCGGTGCAGCAGGGCACGGCGAGTGCTTACGCCGATCTGCAGGCCGCCAACAGCAACCTGCGAACGGAGCAGGAGGCCTACGACACGGCCAAGCGCCTCTACGATCTGATCACCAAACGGGTCGATCTCGGAGACGCGCCCGCCTCCAATGCCACGCGAACGCGAATCGCGCTCACGCAGGAGGAGCAGAATTTCTTCAGGGCCGTCAGCGCGGTTCAGCAGGCCCGCGCCGCTCTGAACGTGCAGCTTGGCCGCAGTCCGGAGCTGCCGATCAACGCCGCCGATCCTCTCGCCTTTACGCCGCTCACGCTGAAGCTGGAAGACCTCCAGGCACTCGCGCTGCACTCCCGGCCGGAACTGCGTTCGGCGGAAGCGAGCCGTCGCGCTCTCGACGCGAATGTGAAGCTGCAGCGTTCGCAGTACTATCCCGACCTGCAACTGGGCGCGAACCCGCGCACGTTGGGAGATAGTCAGGTGCAGGTATCGGTGGCGCTGCCGCTGTTCGATTTCGGGAGCATTCGCGGCGCGGTCAACAAGGCGAAAGAGGATGTGAAAGTGCAGGACGCGCAGATCGTCCAGGTCCAGCAGCAGATCCGCCTGGAGGTGCAGACAGCCTATATCGCGCTGTCGCAGTCGCAGCGTCTGGTCGCCTCGTTCCAGGACGGTATCCTGCCGCGCACCCAGACCCTGCTCGATCAGGTGCAGCAAGGCTACGCGCTCGGAGCCAGCTCCATTCTCGACGTGATCGATGCGCAGCAGACCTATCGCACCGCCCGCAACGACTACAACAACGCTCTCGGCGACTATCGCCGCGCGCTCGCCCAACTCCAACGCGCCCTCGGCGCTCCCATCCCCCCGCGCTAAATTTGGCGACGCACGATCCGGCACGAGTATGTGCTGGATCGCGAGGGGCGATTCCTTTTTGCCAATCAACAGACGGCAGGGCCGTGCTCGAAGTACGGGACCAGGGACCTGGATTTCCGGAGTCATTCGACGCGGTGACCGCCGCCAATACGGGGCTGGAACTGGTGCAGGCATTGACGCGGCTCGATCTGCAGGGCGAGGCGCGTTTTGAGAATCAAGTAGGAGGTGGCGCGCAGGTCGTCGTCGAATTTCCGATTCCAAGTACACTGCGCATGGGCGGGGAAGAGTAGCGGATTATGGCAGAATCAGAGCCACAGACAGACGCGCTTGCGGGCAAGCGCGTTCTTACGGTCGAGGATGAGGGCATCACGCAGTTGCAGTTAGGGAAGATCCTCAAATCGGCAGGAATGATGCAGGTCGGGATGGCCACCAGCGGTCCACAGGGCGTCGCATTGGCCCTTCAAGAAAGGCCGGATATCATCCTCATGGATATCAACATGCCCGGCGCTTATAACGGGCTGGAAGCTGCCCGACGCATCCTGGCGGAGTACCGAACCTGCATTCTCATGCTGACGGCCTATACGGACTACGCGGCCCAGGCCGTGGAGATCGGCGCGCGCGGCTACATACTCAAGCCTATTGATCGACTGACCCTGCTGCATCGGATCCGACAGGCGCTCGACGCGTTCGAGAGCGGCTAATTTCATCGCGCTGCAGGAACGCCTCTCTGGTCGGGCGAATCCGTAGTCAGCGTGAAGAGGGCGAGCTCCGGGCGGCAGAAGAGCCGCAGGGGAATCCCGACGCGGCCCAATCCTCGGTTGACATAGATCCTCGCCTTCCCGACCGTGTACCAGCCCCGCGCATAGTGTTTCGCCCCGATGCGTCGAATCTCCCGTTCGGTCAGCAGCGGGAGGCGCACCTGCCCTCCATGCGTATGCCCGGAAAAGACGATACACTCCCGCTCCGCCAGCCTCTCGATCAGGGCCGGATTGTGCGCCATTACCAGGGTCGGGTCGTCGGGGGCGACGTCGTGGAAGGCTTTGGGGACGTCGGTGCGGTGAAATCGGTCGTCGTCCAGACCGACGATTCGCAGGCCGTTCGGGAGCAGAACACTCCGATTGAGCAGAACGGTGAAGCCAAGCTCAATAAGCTGTTTTTCTACGGCAGGGCCGTCCGTGGCGTAGTCGTGATTGCCCAGGATCGCGTAGACCCCGAGTCGGGCGCGGAGCGGAGCAAGGATACGTGCGCAAGGCGCGATATCGCGGGGATCTTTCGTCACAAAGTCGCCTGTCAGCAGAATCAGGTCGGGGTGCGCGGCGTTGGCAGCCTCGACCGCCGACTGCAGCAAAAGGTCGGAGGTATGGCGGCTGCGATGGAAATCGGTCAGATGGACCACGCGCAGGCCCTGAAGCGCCGTCGGCAGGTGCGGCACGGCGACAGTATGTTCGGTCGTCTCGATCATGGCGTCGGGACGGGTGGAAGTGCGGCGTGGTCGGCTTCGGCCTGGTCTGCCTCTCGCTCGGCACGGAATTTGGCTTGCCGTGCGGCTATCGCGGCGGCTTGATCCCGTTGATCGAGATGGGTGCAGGCTTCCTGCCACCGTGTGTAGACCGAATCGTAGAGACGCAGCAGATCGGCCCTCTTCTCCGGGGAGCGACTGCTGTTGACATCCAGGTTGCGCTTTTCCCAGTACTCGGTCAGCACCCGGTCCGCGCCTGCGTATTCCGCCGCCGCCTCTTTCCACTGACCGGCATCGGCGGCGATGTCGCCCAGCGCGGCATGCGCGTAGGCGAAATCTGTCTCGACCAGCTCCGGCATGGCGCGTACCGTTCCGTAGGGCATCGTTTCCAGAGCCGTGATCTGCCGATAGACCGCGGTGGCCTGGCCGGTCTTACCGGCGCTCTGCAGCGCTTTCGCCAGGGCGCGCAGCATTTGAGGGTTACGTGGCTCGCGCTGCCGGGCGCGCTCCAGCACGGTGACGGCGCTGGCGGTATCGCCGGTGACGGCATAGAGCTGACCCAGCCGATAGAGCGCCTTGCCGGTAGGGGAGGTATGGACCGCGGTCTGGAGGGCGATGAGCGCGTCGTCCGGGCGATGGAGTCTCTGCTGCAGCAGGGCCATATAGAGCGGCGGATCTCCGTCCAGCGGATCGGCGGCGGCGGCGGCGCGGTAGGCTTCTGCAGCGGTGTCCGCCTTCTCCGCCATCTCCGCCTCCTCGCCTGTCGCGATATTGGTTCGCACCGACAGCGCGGCCGAACTGCGCCACAACAGGAACACAGCGACGATAACCGTGAACCCGAGCATCTCACGGCCGAGAGGGCGCGGCCTCTGCGTGCCCAGGGGGGCGAGATCGCGGGCCAACCCGACCATCAGGCCGACAACGGCGGCGAAGTTGACGACGGTGCCGACCAGGTAGAAGTCCGAATCGAAAAGGTTGTGCAGCAGCGCTGCCAGCACGCCCGCCAGCAAGCCGGCCAGTAGTACGGTGGGATCGCCGAAGAGGGCGTTGTCGGCAGCCTCCTCCGCAACATCCTCTGCCGAGCGCAGGCGCTGCAGGCGGAGGGTATGCGTGGCGAAGGCGGTCGAGGCGGCGAGCACGGCGAGCAGGAAAAATCCGCCCGGCAGACCTGTCTCCGCCAGCCACTGAAGGTAGCCGTTGTGGGCGTGCAGCGTGAAGGCGGTCTCAGCATAGCGCGGGTAGGCGACATCATACGTCCCGACGCCGGTTCCTAACAGGGGGTTGGCGAGCGCCATATGGACCGTACCGTCCCAGGTCGAGCGACGGAACTGACCGGAGTGGCCCTGCGCCTCGACGACGCTCACTTTCGAGATCTGCCCTGTCTGTTTGTCCTTGACGTTGACGTGGCCCTGAAATCGCGCGAGGGTCGGTGCGAGTCCGAGCAAGGCTCCCACGACGAAGACCGCCAACCCGGTCGCGATCGCGCGCCCCTGTCGGCGCAGTCCGCCCGCAAAGGCGACGAAGGCCAGCCAGGCGACCAGTGCGGCCAGAAGCATCGCCACGCCGGAGCGGGAACCCGTCAAGAGCAGGCAGGCGCTCTGGAACGCCAATCCGAGTCCGAGCAGCAGGCGCAGCATGCGCTCGCGTACCGAAACGAATGCCGCGAGTGTCACCGGCAGCACCAGCATCAGGTAGCCCGCCAGAAAGTCCGGATTGGCGAAGCTGGAGAAGGTACGATGGGCGAAATCGTTGTGCGGCGGCTTGTAGAACTCGATGTACTCTCGCAGGCCGAACGTGGCGACCAGCGTTCCGGCGATCAGCACGGCTCCGAGCAGCGCGAACAGGCCGTTGCGGTCCCGCGCCAGTCGCGAAACCAGCCCGCCGATCAGGAGAGCGCAGAACACCATCGCCAGCGCATTCAGGCTGGGGGCAGGCGTGAATCCCCGACTCAGCGACAGGGTCGCCCAGCCGCCCATCAGAACGCAGGCTCCCGCCAGACCCGGCACGGCCCCGATGGCGACCGGACGCTTCCACTCCCGCCAGGCCGTCAGGACCGCCGCCAGCGCCACCAGCGCCAGTGTGATCGGCATTCCGGCGGAGCCCATAAAGCTGAACGGGTTGCCGGTGGGGTAGAGGCCGGACTGCGGCATATTTGTGAACGTACCGGCCCAGATCGGCGCAGACACGATGGCGGCTGCGACCAGACTCAGCGCGATCCAGTCCAGACGATTCAACGCCCGGGGATTTCGGCTGCGTGTCTCCGAATCTGGAGGGTGAAATCCGTTGTTGGCTTCCGGTGTGGAGAAATGTGGCTTTTCGATCTGACTCATGGTCGTCCTTCAGGGGCATTGGGAGGCAGTTTGGATTTCGATGAGCGTTTTCGAGACGCTTCTTGACCGGTGAGACGCCTTTGCCAGTAGCGCGCGCGGTAGCGAATCATCTGCCCGACGGCCCGGAGGCCAATGCCTATCGGAATCAACGGTCGGACCGGCCAGGGGGTCGTCGCGCGATAGTGCTTCTTATAGAACAGAAACTGACTGCGGTGAAACTCGTAGGTCATACGGGTGGGCACCTTGTCCGAACTCTTGCCGATAAGATGATAAATGACGGCTTCGGGATAGTAGGCCACGCGCCAGCAGGCGCCTTCGCCCCGTGGCGCATGGTTGACGCGCCAGCACAGATCCACATCTTCGCAGTACATATAGAACGCCTCGTCGAAACTGCCGATCTCATCGAGCAGACTGCGGCGCATCATCAGGGCGGCGCCCGAGACCCATTCGACTTCGCGCGGGGTGGCGTGGTCCCAGTCGGTCATCAAGTAGTCGGTGTTGAAGCGATTGTTCGGAAAGAGTCTGCCGAGCGGCGTATTGCGGAAGAATCCGGTGCCGAGATTGGGATAGCGGCGGCACGAGTACTGCAGCGAGCCGTCGGCATTGAGCAGTTTTGGGCCGAGGATGCCGATGTCGGGGTGGGCGTCGGCATAGCCTACGAGCGCAGCCAACGCCCCCTCCAGCACCACCGTGTCGGAGTTGAGGAAGAGCACATAACGGCCCATGGCCTGAGGGAGGGCGGTGTTGTTGCCCGCGCCGAATCCGATGTTCATGGGATTGCCGAGCAGCCGCACCTCCGGGAAGAGCTCGACGACCATCTCCCGACTCCGGTCCTCACTGGCGTTATCCACCACGATCACCTCGAAGGCAAGACCCGGCTGCGGACACTCCAGCGACCGCAGGCATTTCTCCAGCAGATCCTGCGTATTCCAGTTTAAGATGATGACCGATAAGTCCACACGCTCTCCCATCCACTCCAGCCGTTTAATCCCGTCGATAACAAAACTCATCCGAACGTAACAAGATCGTTCCTTGTTCGGGCACCCCCTTCCCGTCTCGGGATAGGGGGCCGGGGGGTTAGGTAACCCGCTTGCGCGCCTGGAGCCAGGCATGAGGCCAAGAGGCCAGGGCGATCAGTACGCGCAGCGGCCGGAAACGGAGGGCAGGGTAGTGTTTGGCGTAGAACCGCAGCAGGCCGCGCCGCGACTCCCACGCCATCGCCGCGCCCACCTGCGTGGTGCTCGCGCCCCCATAATGTACGATCTCGACGTCGGGAGTGAAATAGATGCGCCAGCCTGCCCGCTTGCAGCGAAGGCACCAGTCTACCTCATTGAAGAAGATCGGAAATGTCTCATCCAGCATCCCGATCTGCTCCACGACGGTGCGGCGCATCAAGAGAAAGGTGCCCATCGGCTGATCGACTTCCGCGACATGCGTATAGTCGAACCAGGTCATGCGGTAGGCTCCGAACCGTGGACTGTTTGGAAAAAGCCGGCTGAGGCCGAGCAGCTCCCACAGGACTGTCGTCGGCGTCGGGAAACCGCGCACGGAGCGCTGCAGTTTGCCATCCGGATGCACCTGTCGTACACCGAGCGCGCCGGCGTCGGCGTGTGCTTCCATAAACCCGATAGCCCGCTCCAGTCCGCCTGCGGGCAGCAGCACATCGGGGTTCAACAGCAGTATATACGCAGCCTGCGCGGCTTTTATCGCCTGATTGTTGCCTTCGGCATAACCGGTATTGTCCGTATTGGCGATCAGAACGACCTGCGGGAAGCGTCCGGAGACTGCGGCGGCGCTGTCATCCTTCGAAGCGTTGTCCACGACGATGACTTCGAAGGGGAATGCGGGAGGGGCGGCGTAGAGGCTATCGAGAGCGTCCAGGAGCATCTGCCGGGTGTTCCAGTTGACGATGGCGACGGACAATACCAGGCCATGAAGAGGAAGGAGGTCCGCCTGCGGCGAGGCGGAGACAGGCGCAAAAGGCGTGGATTGCGGGGTAGGAGAGTTCACACAAACCATTATAACCGGCAACCGCCTGCGTGTCAACGACATTGACTTTTTGCCTTATCTGTGCTATATTATTGCCGAACTGGCTTGAAGGAGGGATTTCCGGCAGTGCCGCTTAAGACCGAACTAAAACTGAATGTCATCGTTGAGAATGCCACCCATGAGGGTGACACGGGGTCGCCTGAGGTGCAAGTCGCACTGCTGACGACGCGCATCAATCAGCTGACCGAGCACCTTCGCGAACACAAACACGACCACCACTCCCGACGTGGACTCTATATGATGGTCGGTCGTCGCAAGCGAATGCTCGCTTACCTCGTCAAAACGGACATCGAGCGTTATCGTACGCTCGTCGGACGACTGAACATCCGCAGCAAAATCTAGACGTCTCGATTGTCCCACTTCACTCGACCACGACGACACATTGTCGTCCGGCAGTCGGCTTGAACCGAAGCAACGGCGTGTTGACATCAGAAGGTTTCAGGGTTCAGGGTAAGCGGATCTCACCGTCCGTTTCCCCTGACCCCTCTTCTTCCCATCAACACTCCCACACCCCTTCGGCCTGCCGACTGCTTCTGCACATCTGCCGTTTATCCCGGCTCACTGCACGAATACGCGCCCGCCCACGAAGACGGTTTCGTTCGTCTTCCCCGCAGGGGTCTATTCCGAGGAGCGGGCGGGCGGCGCAACCACCGAATTCAGGAGATCAACTTGTCACAATCCGTTGAACGCGAACTGGCTGGAAAGACCTTGCGTCTGGAAACAGGCAAAATCGCGAAACAGGCCGGAGGAGCCGTCTGGCTTACCGTAGGCGATACCGTCGTGATGGCGACCGCTACCATGAGCCGAGAACCCCGCACCGGCATCGATTTCTTTCCACTGACCTGCGACTACGAAGAGAGAAAGTACGCGGTCGGTAAGATTCCCGGCGGCTTTATGAAGCGCGGAGGCCGACCCTCAGAAAAGGCCGTGCTCACCTCCCGTCTCATCGACCGGCCCCTGCGCCCACTCTTCCCCGAGGGGATGCGCAACGACGTGCAGGTCATGTCGATGCCCCTCTCGCTCGACCTCGATAACCTTTCCGACACCTTCGCCATCGTCGCCGCCTCTGCCGCGCTCTGTGTCTCCGATATTCCGTGGGAAGGCCCCGTGGGAGCCGTCCGCGTCGGACGCGTCAATGGCGAACTGATCATCAATCCCTCCCAGGAGCAGATCGGCGAGTCCGACCTTGATCTGGTCGTGGCCGGTACGCATAAGGCAATCATCATGGTCGAAGCGGGCTGCGATTTCGTGACCGAAACCGACATGCTCGCCGCCATGGACGCCGCCCACGAGATCATCAAGGGACAGTGCGAACTGCAGGAAGAGTTGAAGGCGCTGGCCGGCAAGCCGAAAGGCGAGATATCGAGGTTCCTGCCGAACGCCGACATCCTGAAGGCGATCCAGGACAAAATGGGCGCCGAGATCCGCGCTTCCATTCAGAACCCCGACAAAGCGGCCCGCGAGAGCGCGATCGACGACCTCAAGCGTGAGATCGTCGCTCGCTTCAAACCGGAGTTCCCCGAGAACGCCCACGAGATTCCCGAAGCCGCCGACAAGGCCGTCAAGAAGGCGATCCGCAGCCTGATCATCGAGGACAGCATTCGGCCCGACGGCCGCAAACTGGACGAGATTCGCCAGATCACCTGCGAAGTCGGCCTGCTGCCCCGTGTACACGGTACCGGCCTCTTCACCCGCGGACAGACCCAGGTGCTCACCTGCCTGACCCTCGGCGCGATGAGCGAAGCGCAGGTCGTGGACAACCTGGAGATGGATCAGCGACAGCAGTATATGCACTTCTACAACTTCCCGCCCTATTCGGTCGGCGAAGTGCGCCCGATGCGCGGCCCCGGTCGGCGCGAAATCGGTCATGGCGCACTGGCGCAGCGTGCGCTGGTCCCGGTTCTGCCCCCGCTGGAGGACTTCCCTTACGCCATGCTGCTCCATAGCGAAGTCCTGGAGAGCAACGGCTCGACCTCGATGGCCTCCGTCTGCGGCTCCACGCTGGCGCTGATGGACGCGGGCGTCAAGATCAAAGCGCCCGTTGCCGGAATCGCCATGGGCCTGATGACGATCGGCGATAAGTACGCCGTCCTCACCGACATTCAGGGCATGGAAGACTTCTCTGGAGACATGGACTTCAAGGTGGCCGGAACGACCGAAGGTATCACGGCGATCCAGATGGACACCAAGATCCAGGGACTGCCCCGCGAAGTCATGGTGCGGGCGCTGGAGCAGGCCCGTGTGGGCCGCCTCCATATCCTCGGCAAGATCGCGGAAGCGCTGGCCGAACCGCGTGAGACGCTCAGCAAGTTCGCGCCGTCGATCTTCAGCATCGAGATCAATCCGGAGCGCATCGGCCTGATCATCGGCCCCGGCGGCAAGACGATCAAGCAGATCACCGCCGATACCGGCGCGCAGATCGACATTCAGCAGGACGGCAAGATCTTCATCGCTGCAGTCGATCAGTCCGCAGGCCGTCGTGCCGCCGATATCATCCTCGGGATGGTGGGCGATGTCGAAGTGGGCTCGCTATTCACCGGCAAGGTGACCCGCCTCATCGGCATGGGCGCGTTCGTGGAGATCATGCCCGGTAAAGAGGGAATGGTTCACGTGAGCCACCTCAAGAACCCGCCGGTGCGCCGCCCCGAAGAGGCGGTCAAGGTCGGCGATGAGATCAAGGTGCGCGTCATCGAAGTAGATCAGCAGGGTCGTATCAACCTCTCGGCGATCAACCTCGACCAGCCGTTCGACGCCTCCATGTCCAAGCGACCCGACGACGGTCGTGGCGGCGGTCCACCTCGCTTCAGTGGCGGTGGTGACCGTGGCGGAGATCGCGGCGGTCGGGATCGTGGTGGGCCTCCCCGCTTCGGCGGCGGCGACCGGGATCGTGGGCCTCGCCCTGATGCTCCCGCTCCCCAGGCCGCGCCGGACGAGCCGGAAGAGGACGAGACTCCCAAAGCCCGCTTCCGTCCCCGTCGCTAATCGCGACCGACTCCCATAGCGGATCAAACCTATCGGGCGCACATTCCTACGCGGAATGTGCGCCCGAGGCTCTTTGGAACGCTCATTTGCTCTATGTGAATGCGTGGATAACTACTTCTTATGTATAGCCTAAATTATTTTCAGACATTCCAAAATATTTCTTGACAGCAGAATTGTTTTTTGCTATACTATTTTCGTAACACACGTACGGCACTTGTCACTGGTTTGAAAGTGTGCTGACAAAATAATCGCGAGGGTTTGAAAATCTGAATACACGATAAGTGACGGGCGCTGTTTATCTTATGTTTGCTGTTTCGCATAGGATATCAAGGAGGTTTCTCATGTCTGCTTACCGCGTCTCTACCCCAAGATGGATGAGACACATTGCTGCACTCTGTAGCCTGAGTTTTACCGGAACGTTCGTGCTTTCCACGCCTGCAAAAGTACTGGCTCACCAAACGGCCACGACTCACCCCGTATCGGCTAAACCGATTGTCTCATCCCTGCCTCTTCTTCATCCGAATCTTAAACGCATCTCGCCGCCGAAATCTTTGCGCGAAAACCTTCGCCCCCTCTCACCGGGCGAGGCGCATAAAATCGCGCTGGTCGGCAAAAACAGACGTGGTGCCGTTGGTCTTTCGCTCCTCGACGACATTGGGCATCTCAAGGGCAGTCTTCTCTCGGGTCAGGTGAGGCAATGGCAGAAGCAACTGCACACGGATGCCAATGCGAAACTCTCTTCCCTCCGAATGGCCCGTCTGCATCTGTGGCTCGGAGAAGTCCGGCTGGCCAGAGATGAAGAGCCGCTCGACGCTATCACCCATTTCAAATCAGCCATCGATCTAGCCGCCCAGGCAAGCGTCAAGACGAACCGCAGAACGCGTCATCAGGCACAGCGTCCTTCGGACACCCAGTCCACAGAGGCGGTTGTTGCTGCAGCCCGGCGCGACATCGGGTTTGGACTCTTCTACTCAGGACGCTACGCCCAGGCGGCGGAAGTTCTGCATACCCTGCTCACCTCCCGCACCCCCCTGCCCGGCATCGAACGTCGCGAGACCGCTCTCTTCCAGCGCCATGCCTCTGCCTGCGCCGGCTACCACACCGAGCGCTCCAAAATGGGCATCACCGAACCCAATCGTTTGGACCCTCTCTGCGGCGTGGAAGCTCTCGCCGCCTGCCTGCGCGGACTGCATCTGCCCTATGACAAAAAGACCGTGCGTCCTCTCTGCCGGGTGACGGGAGAAGGCAGCAGCCTCGCAGACGTTATCCAGGCCGCCAACAAACTCAAACTTACCACCGTCGCCTGCCAAGCCGATCCCACGGCGTTGCAAGCCCTCAACTCGCCTCTGGTGGCTTTCGTGGAGCACGACCACTTTATCGCCCTCACGCATGCGGACAAGCAGGGAGTGACCTACCTCTGTTCGGACTGCGGCGCCTGGCCTGGCGGTGAGCGCAAGGTGACCTGGAAGCAGTGGAAAGCCATGGAGGCTGGGCCTTACCTGGCCGTCTGCCTGCCCGACAGCCCCGAGGCGCAGGCGCTGCAGTTCGCGCTACACCCCGCTTCAAAAACGGCTGAACTCGCCCTGGCGACCCATACGCCTCGAACCGTGCTCGCTTCGCTGTCCGTGCAGAACCCCGCCGTCTCCGCTCGGCTGGCGGCTCGGCTGGCAGGCCACCTACTGCTCTACCTCGCCCCAACGCGGCTGTTGCTGTGCGGTAACAAACCCGATGGCGATCCATGTCCCTGCGAGAAGACCCCACCTACTGATGGTGGTGGCCCCACGACAGCCCCTCCCACCACGGTAACTCCGGACGCTTTTAGCGGAGCCTCTGCAGGCGATCCGGTCAATCTGGCGACAGGCGAAGAGGAGTACCGACCGGGCACCGATCTGACAGTCTACAATCCGGTCGGCCCCTCGGTCAGTTGGAGTCGCATCTACAACAGTCTGCGTGCCTCAGGGGAGAAATACAACTCCGACGACATGGGGGTCGGCTGGTCGCACAGCTACAACTACGCCGTCTATGATACTACCGTCCGCGCCGATATGCACTTTTTGCAAGGCAGCACCAACAATATGTTGCCCTCCACTGGCACGGACGCCCCGGCCAGCGGGCTCACCTGGGACATCGTCCAGAACGGAACCACCATCGCCTCCTCCGCCTCCCCCAATGGATGGGCGGTCAGCGGCTACTATCAGTTTACCGTGAGCATTCCCGCCAATGCCCCCCTTTGCAGCAGTTATGAAATGCGCGCCCAGGTCGGCAGCAACAACTATTTCCAGTCCGGCTTCTTCGACGTCTATGCCGCCACCAGCACACCGCAGGTTCCACAGGGAGGCCAGGGCGACGTCTCTTTCACCGGCTCCGATGTGCCAGCCGCCGGACTGACCTGGGACATCGTTCAAAACGGAACCACGATTGCCACCTCGACCGCTCCCAATAACTGGAGCGTCACCCTCAGTTCTCCCTCGGCGGCTAAGGTGACGGCTCCTTCTCTTGCGCCTGTGGGCACCTACGAGGTGCGCTACCAGTACTACTATCCGCAGTCCTCTCCCTTCCAAGTCTACGCCGTCAGCTATCTGCCCAAACCTGGCACCCGCACCCTCATAGAACCCAATGGAGCCCAAGTTCCCATAAATGCGCCCTCGGTTCCCACGGCGGCGAATCCCTCGGTCGTCTGCACGCTTCCCGCTGGCTTTCCCATGCTGGTGAGGTGGAAGTATGCGCCCGGTTACACCTGCGGCTACTATGTCCTCACCATGGCAGACCGCACCCAGATGGTGACGACGACGGTGAGTAAAGCCGTGGGAGGCAGTTCGAACATCGGGCAAACGAGCGCGATCCTCTACTCTCTGGGCCAGATCATCGACCGCACCGGCAACGCCATAAACTTCTGGTACGGCAACCCCGGCAGCGGCAATTTTCCCATGCTCTCGGCGATTACGGACAGGAGCGGGCAGAATCTGCTCACCTTCACCCGCGCAAGCGATGGCACGGGCAACCTGACGGCGATCAACGACCGCTACGGTCGGAGCGTCACGTATCACGTGGGCACGTATGCCAATGTGAATGTGGGCGCTCCCAATCCTACGTCGATGCAGGAACTCGATCATGTGAGTCAGGTCGTGGCGACCGGAGCACTGAACCCTCCCGACCGTTATGCCTATGGGTATCAGGCGGTAAATAACGGCGAAGGCACCGAGCAGGTTCCGTTCCTGCACACCATCACCGTTCCCTCGCCGACCGGGGCGGGTAATGCGACGGCGACGATCAACTACGCCACCAACGGCACCTGCTACGTGACGTCGTTAGTGGACGCCAACGGCAACAGCCGCAACTACAGCGCCACCGACCTGACGCACACTCTCGTCACGGTCAAAAACCCCCAGGGCGCTACGGTCTACAGTTACACTGCTGGCTTCGATTCCGGCATGAACGGCATCAGTACCACCAATGGCAGCGGCGTGGTTCAGTACACCAAAACCTTTGCCGATCCCAACAACATCTATCGTCCCTCGTCGGTGACCAACGCCAACGGGAATACGACATCTGCGACCTGGGACCAGTTCGGAAACTGTCTGACGTCTACTTCGGCGCGCGGCACCGTAACGACCAACACGATCAGTTACACCAACTTCGCGCTGGGCGAGGTGACGAGCATTCAAGTCGGCGCGAAGATACCGGTCACGCTCACCTACTACGAACCCACCGGCCTGCTGCAAAGTATCACCTGCGCCAAACCGGGCGATCTCTCGGGGGCAACGATCGCGGCCAACTTCTTCTACGACGCCCTCGGCAACCTGACCCAGGAGAGCGGCCCCGGCAACAACGCCGTGACGACAGAAACCACGACCTTCAACTACACCAGCGACCCGGCGTATAATTACAACCAGGCGGCGGCTCTGCGTCAGCCCCTGACGCGTACCGACCCGTTGGGGCACGTCTCGCACTTCCGCTTCGATGCCCGAGGAAACAAGAGCGCCGAGAGCGACGCATTGGGCAACGAGATGGACATCGCGCATAATCTGGCCGACCAGATGACCACGATCACCTTTCCTACCACTGGAATGACCGGCGCAGGGCACGCGACGGTGGGCTACACTTACCAGTACGTCGGTGGCCCGCAATCGCAAGAGACGCAGACCAACGAGGCGGGCACCCTGGTGTTCCAGGTTCTCACCATCCTCGGTCCCGAGGGCGAGACTCTGTCCCGCTCCGGAACGACCCAGCCCTTCACCGCCACGTACGACGCTCTCTACCGAATGACCTCGATGGCCGATGGAAATGCGCATGCGGCAACGTATGCCTATACGACGGGCGGCTACCTTGGGAAGATCTCCTACCCAAATGCCAACGTCAACACGGGCTATGACATCGTTTCGTTTACCTCCTTTGACAACCTCGGGCATACCCTTCAGCGCGTCGATGGGCGCGGCGTGGTGACCAACTTCGTCTACGACGATCCGGAGAATAAGCTGACGGACCTGCAGTATCCCGCCACTCCGGGTATCAACGTGCATATCGCCTACGATGCTTATGGACGCCGACAGTCCAGATCTGACGGCAGCGGTTCGCAGGCGTGGAGCTACGACTTCAACGATCTGCTCCTCACGGCCACGACGACCTATACCGGCTTGCCCGCTCAGACCCTGACCTATGCCTACAATCCGGATGAAAGTTGCCAGTCCATGCGCCTGCCGGACGGCACGAGTTTTGGGTATAGCTACGATGCGGCAACCCGGCTGACTTCACTGCAAAACCCTTCCGGCCAGACGTGGAACTGGAGTTACCTCAACAACGACTGGCTAAGCCAGCAGATGGACGCAACCCGGGTCACCGTCAACTACACCCGCAACGCGCGGGGAATCCTCACCAGTCTGGCGAACACAACGACAAGTGGCGGAAGCACTCTGTCGAGCTACACGGTAAACGGATATACTCCCGGCGGCAGCGTTGCGCAGATCGTCAGCTCCCTTCCCGCCGCGTCCGCACTCGGCGGCACGACCAACTACACCCAGGATACGCGCTCGGAGATGACCCACGAGAGCAGCACGGTCGGCAGCGGTTACACTCTGAACTGCGCCTATGATGCCGCCGAAAACCCCACGACCTTCCGAGGCGCGGCGCAGTCGTTCAATGCCGACAACCAGAACAGCGCGAATGTCTACGATGGCTCCGGCAATCCCACAACCTACAAGGGAACGACGACAACCTTCGACGCAGAGAACCGCCTGAACGCTTTCGGCACGGCGATGACATCTGGGTATCGCGGCGACGGACTGCGCGCCTCCAAGACAACAGCATCCGGCACGACCTACTTCATCTACGATGTGGATCGTCCGGTTTTGGAGGTGAACGCTTCAGGAACAAAAACGGCGGTGACCACGTTTGGCCCGTCAGGAGTGTTGGCGCGCACCACGGCGACACGAACGCTGCTTTACACATCCGACTCCTTGGGCAATGTGAGCCAGCAGGTAGACGCCTCCTCGGGCAGCGTGGTGGCTTCGTATGCCTTCGACAGCTTCGGAGGAAGACTGGTCAACAGTTCCGATCCCACGGCGACGAGCGATCCCTACAGCGGCTACGGGGGCACGACGGGTTACTTCACCGATTGGGAGACGGGACTGCAACTGCTCGGTCATCGGTTCTACGATAGCACGTCCGGACGCTTCTTGAACCGCGATCCTATGGATACGGATGGTGGTGTCAACGTCTATGGCTATGTCAGCAACGATCCGCTGGATATGTCCGATCCGACTGGCTATTGGCCTCAAAGGCACGGAGGGCCTCATGACGGTGGTCTGGGTAACGGCGGCGCTGGCGGCAACACCGGCCCCGGCAAAGGTGGCGGCGGGAGCGCCGGTGGAACTGCGGGATTAGGCT
The DNA here is from genome assembly GCA_038217285.1 of Chthonomonadales bacterium. Taxonomy (GTDB): domain Bacteria; phylum Armatimonadota; class Chthonomonadetes; order Chthonomonadales; family Chthonomonadaceae; genus JANXLO01. Next base: position 1,395 of record JBBQPO010000013.1, on the reverse strand, counting down.
GTCTCGCTGGAATGGTCGGTGCCTTGGTTGGCGATGTGGTCGGCGGTGGTGGACTTAACCTCGCCGGTTTCTGTTCCATTATCATGGGGTGCTTCACGGGGGCACTCTGTGGGCTGATCGGTTCCATCGTCGCGTTGGCTGGCCCTGGGGTGGGATGCTTCGTGGGCATACTCTGTGGAATAGGCGCTGCGGTCATCGGTTTAGCATGCTCCGCAGCGGCCTGCCCACCGCCCAGCCCGGAGAATATCGTCTGCCAGATTGCAACGGGTGGCCTCACGGGGTGTCTCGGTGGTGCGATCCCTGGGCCCTGGGGGGGGTGGATCGGTAGTATCGCGGGCGGCTTCGCTAGCGGATTGTGCAACAGGCTCGTTCCGTAGCATGATCGCCTGAAGGTTGTGCCGTCGACTGGGGAATCTGGTCGACGGCACGAAATCCTAAGGAGTGCCGAAATATGAATGATCAGAACATGGCGTCTACGCCGCAACTCGATGCGATTAACCGTGTGGCTGAGCGCGCCTATGCGTTGCGTCTTCCCGCTCGATGGATGAGGCGGACCGGCCCACCGTGGATAGCCGTGTCCGTCGCTTCACCATTCGTCCTCATGTTGGTGAACGCCTTCCTAAAGCGACCGATCGACGGTATTTTGCTTGTGTTTCTGTTACCGCTGTTACTCCCTTTCCTTGCAGTGTGTATATGGATGCTAGCTGAACAGAAGCGTCTTCGCGAGGCCTTCGGTGAACTGCGTGGCATCTTCGTACCTGGGCACAGTGATGCCCGGCAAATCGCTCCTCCCTCCGCTATCGGTCCCCTCCTCGAAGCGACGCTAGCTGCGGCGGTGGTACTCTACGATGATGAGATTGAGTCGGTAGCTGCGTTGCTTGGTGCCCTGCTGCAATCGATCCGAGCGGAGGATGAAGTGATTCTGACAGAATTCCAACGCAAACGCCTCCACGAGCTTGTAATGCCGCCTGGCTGGGATTATTGGATCGTGGGCACTGGTGGTGTGTGTGGAAAAAGTACCCCGACCTTCGAAACTCTCCGTCGCAAGCTCCGCCCTGCCGCGATTGGCGCCCTCGCCGTGGTTGGCGATTCTTCTTCAATCCTTGTGCTGAAACGATTTGCCAGGAAGGCCGACGATCCCGCGCTTCGACAGGCAGCGCTTCAGTCTGTGGAGCAGATCCGCGAGCGATTACGGTACGGCCCCGAAGAGATGCTGCGCGCAAGCCGAGCGCCCGAGCATCCCGACACCTTGCTGCGCACCGTCTCCCCTGACAAGCCGCAAGCCACGGACTCGCAGCAACTCCTACGTGCTGACAATGCCGATGCCGAACTTCTGGGCAAGAGCGCAAGCCAGCAGACGGAGGAGCAAGCGGCGTCCGTAGCAAATGTAGTCGT
>JBBQPO010000012.1:0-48399 GCA_038217285.1 Chthonomonadales bacterium | reverse complement strand
CGACCCCGAGATGCAGGCGTTCGTCGCGGGTGAACTGCTCGGACGTGCGGCACCACCGGACCGGACGGCAGCCTTTGATCGCACCGTACTGCGTGCACGGGATCGGGGCCGGCGGGCCAAGGAGCTGGTGAAGATCCGTCTCGACGCGCAGCCGACTCCCGACATAGCCCTGCTGCTGGAGATGGCGCGCAGCCGCACACCAGGCGATGCTGACTGGGCGCTGGGTCAACTTGCGAAACTGGCGCTCGACGGAATCGAGATACCCGGCTTTACACTGGACGGCGTGGCAGGAGGCTGAACGATGGAGATCACACAAAACTATGCGCGTCCTGGCAACGGTAGGCTCGAACCGGATGGCATGCATCTGGATATGCCGGTCGAGGCGGCGCGCCCCGGCGTGCACCTGGAAGCGATGGTCAACGATAGCCTCGCCTATGCCCGCGTCATGTTGGCGCTCTATGAGGTGGTCACGGGCGATCTGCGATCAACGCCCAAGAACCATTCCGTCTACCAGACCTGGGTCGCGGAGCGGTATCTGGAGGAGATGGGCGACGAGTTTCGAGACAGGGCGGCACGGACGCCTGCGCTGACCGCGCGACGCAAAGAGGTGGCGGCGAAGGTAGGAGCGCTCTCGAAGGCGGCTCATCCCCTGAAAGATATCGCCTATGGCGGCGTCTTCTACGCCCAGAGGCGCAAATACTTCAAATGGCTCTACAAGAATGACATGGACGCCTGGTACGTCCTCGACCCTGTCGTGAGCGTCCATCCCGATGTCGTGTTGTTCGAAGTCTTCTCGCAGGATGAATCGAGTTACGGGCGCGTCTCGGTACCGATGGACCGGCTCGAGACGTTCGGGGAGCTGCGGTTCGGCACCACCAATATCGACTACAGCCGCGCGCTCGCCGACGAGATACGCCGGATCCGCAGCTACCGCCCTGCCTTCCTCCAGATAGGCGCGGAGGGCGTGACGGTGGCGACCGGCGCAGGCGCTGCCGTCGAGAAGAAGATAGATCTGCCGCCGACATGGGTGCGCGGCTTTTTGCAGGTGCAGTCGGCCTCTGCGTTCGGGGCGGTCGACCTGCAGTTAAGCGCGGCGACAATGGCGGAGGTTCTGTCGGTACTGCGCCGCTGCCGTGAGAAGACCAGTCCTCGTTCCCTGCGCTTCGGGATTACTCCGGGCGAAAGGCCGACCATCACCATCGAGCCCTGGAATATCGTGGTTCGCGAAGCCGAACACGTCTACACTGGCGACTACCAGGGCGAAATCCGGCTGTGGGGGCGGCGGCGCCTCCTCGTCATGGAGCATCTTCTGCCGCATGCAGATCGCGTGCAGGTGCGGCTGCTCGGCGGGGGCATGCCCTCCTACTGGACGATCTTTCAGAAGGAGATGCGCTTCGACCTCGGCCTCTCCGGATGGACCAAGAACGACTGGGCGCAGGCCGCACGCTTCGATCTACTGGCGGCGACAGCGGAGGTGAAGCCGGAGCAGATCACGCAGGCAGAATACGTTCTCGCGGAGTACCTGACGTTGACGCCACTGCAACTGGCGCAGCGTCTCGGAATCCAGCAGGACGAGGCGACGAATGTTCTGCAAAACTGCTGCGCGCGAGGACAGGCGATGTACGACCATGTGACGGGCGCCTATCGCTGGCGTCCGCTGCTGCCGTTTCCGGTAGCGTTCCCGGAGACAGAACAGGACAGGCGCGTCGCGCAGGCCAAACGCATCATCGATTCAAAAGGGGTAAAGTGGGGCAGCGAGGAGCCTCCGGCTTCCCGACCCGAGCGGGTACGCTGCGAGGCGATGGTAAGGCAGGATGCCCGCGGGCGCAAAGAGCAGGAGGTCGTGCTGGAGATCGACGGCGATGGACGTGTGCAGTACGCGCAGTGCGACTGTTCGATTTTTCGGCGCGATCGGCTGCGGAAAGGCCCCTGTCCTCATATACTGGCGGCCAGTATCGTCGTCGCCGAGCAGGTGGCGCTCCAGGTGGCGCGCCGGGACATCAAGCCTGTCGCCACCGTCGACCCGACCTGTTTCGCCGGCAAAACATTCGTCTTTACGGGGGCTCTGACGCTCTTCACTCGCGATCAGGCCGAGGGGCTGGTACAGGCAAGGGGCGGAACAGCGACGGGCAGCGTCAGCAAGAACACCACCTATCTCGTCGCGGGGGACAAGGCGGGCAGCAAACTGGCGAAGGCGCAGCAACTGGGCGTCGCTGTATTGACCGAAGCGCAGTTTCAAGCGATGCTGGAGGGCAGATCGTGAGCGATGAGACGACCATATCGAGCCTGCCCAACTGGCGCACCCGCGTCCAGGAGGTCGGCAAGGCCGAGTTCATTCGCGAGGAGATGGAGCGGCTCGGCTACTGGCCTCCCGAGGAGGGCGTCCAGAAAACGGCCGAGGAGGCGGAGGCAAAACTGCAGACGCTCTACGCCGAGCTCCGTCCGCTCCAGGCGGAGCTGCGAGAGATCGACAAGGAGCTGCGCCTAGACGGCAACGTCGCGCAGTTACTGCAGGAGGTCCGCAAGAAACGTATCGTTCGGGTTCGGGCGGCGAGAGAGGTCCGTCGCGCAGAGACACGGGAGCGCAACGCCCAGCGGCACGAACAGGACAGAGTTCGCCGCCAGACGACGCTCCCATACCTCGGCGAAGGCTTCTCGGCCGGCCTCCGCTACGAAGGCGGAGATCCCGAAAAGCTCGCGGACCTCAGGCTTCCTCTCCTGACCACGGCTGCAGAGTTGGCGAAGGCGATCGGCATCACCACACAAGAACTGGGTTGGCTGACGTATCATCGCGGCGCTGCCACCGTCGATCACTATTCCCGATTTACCATCCCCAAGCGAAGCGGCGGTTTGCGGGTCATCTCCTCCCCAAAACGGCGCCTGCGCGTTGGGCAGAGCTGGATACTGACAAACCTCCTGAACAAGATCGCGGTACACGATGCGGCGATGGCGTTTCGCGCCCGGCGTTCGATCCTCGATAACGCCCGGCAGCACACCGGGAAAGCGGTAGTGGTTCGTCTGGACCTGAAAGACTTCTTCCCGTCTATCCGGATGCGCCGGGTGCGGGGACTGTTCGCGAGTTTCGGTTACAACGAGGGTATCGCGACCCTGCTGGCTCTGCTCACTACAGAGAGCCCCCGGGTCGCCGCGACGCTGGACGGCGAGAAGCGGTTTATCGCACTCGGCGCACGATCCCTCCCGCAGGGCGCTTGCACCTCACCCGCGCTGACCAACATTCTCTGCCGTCGGCTTGATGCCCGCCTGACTGGCCTCGCCGCCGCCTTCGGCTTTGCCTACACGCGCTATGCCGATGACCTCGTCTTTTCGCATGCCGAAGGTAACGCTCCTGTCGGTCCCTTGCTCGGACTTGCCCGCTCGGTTATCGCAGCCGAGGGGCATGTGATCAACGAGGAGAAGACACGCGTCATGCGCCCGCAACACCGGCAGGCAGTCACCGGCGTGGTCGTCAACGAGACCCCGAGCGTCTCGCGACAGGACACGCGCCGTTTCCGTGCCTTCCTGCATCACTGCGAGACAGAAGGCTTTGCTGCCGTCTCGGAGCGCCTCGGCAAAAACGCGATGCTCTACGCGGCAGGTTACCTCTCGTTCCTGCACATGGTGAACCCGGAACAAGCGTCGCGCTTCCAGGCGCGCCATCCCTGGCTCTCCCGCTTCGAAAAGGCGTAAACACCATCAAGGAGTGCCATGCCGATCAAACGCGAGGCATGCATCCCCTCCCGTCCGACTGCGGCGTGATACAGGCTCAGGAGAGTCCAAAACGCCGAAAGAGCAGGTTTTGCAGTTCGTCCACGGATCTGGAGGCGAAGTCGCGCGCGACTTTCGTCTCACGGGCGGGTATGTCGAAGGCGTAGTGGTCCCGCAAGGTAGGAACTTCGTCACGGTGCCGATAGGAGGCTGGAACCGTATCTGGAACGTCGAGGCCTGCCAGGGTGGTTACGGCCAGGGTCCACATCCTCGTGACAGTCGTCAGATTGTATCCACCGCCCCCCACGGCGACAATGGGCTTACCGAGAGCCTGGACGTCTTTTACCGCTTCCAGCCAGCCCTGCGCGGTCAAGCAGAGATGCGCCAGAGGGTCCAGGAGATGCGTGTCTGTCCCCATCTGCAGCACGATCGCCTCCGGATCGAAGGCTCGCAGGATCGGCAATGGTCCTGCCCGCCAGGCCGCGATCCAGGTGGCATCGTCGGTATAAGGCGCGAAGGGAAGATTGACGGCGTAGCCCTCGCCGGCGCCCACTCCGATCTCATCGGTATAGCCGGTTCCGGGGAAAAGGGTGCGGCCCGACTCATGCAGAGAGATTGTCAAAACCGACGGGTCGTCGAAGAACAGTTCCTGAACGCCGTCGCCGTGATGCACGTCGATGTCCACGTAGGCGACGCGGCTGTACTTGCGGTGCAGGCGCCGCAGGGCGACCGCACAGTCGTTCAACACACAGAACCCGGCGGCACGCGCATAGTGGGCATGATGGAGCCCCCCGGAGATATTGAAGGCCACTCGCCCTCCGCCTGCGCCATCGATAATGGCCTGCGCAGCCTGGGCGGAGGCCCCGGTATAGAGAAGCGAGGAGCCGTAGATCTCAGGGAAGAAGGGCACATCGCCGGTGCCGACCCCGTAGCGGCGCGCACTCGCAATCATCCCTTCCCGGTCCATCCGGCTGAGCGCTTCCAGATAGTCCAAACTGTGCGTTTCGCCTACCTCTTCTTCATCGGCATGCAGTGGCGTAACGACCTCAAGCGCGGATTCGAACACACCATAGGAGTCGAGCAGTCGATACGTCATTCCCAGCCGTCGCGTCTTGAGCGGATGCTGGGGACCGAAGTCATAACCGGCGAAGGCTTCAGAATAAAAGAAGAGCGGACGGGCCATAAGACAAACGTCTCCTTCCGACCATAAAATCTGGGAACACAGTGCGAGCAGTTCACGTCATTTGAAATGACGGTGCGATGGAACGGAAGCTGACACTTCTGCCCCTTCCTCAATACGTTTTCAACACACTTAACAACGGCACAGTTCTCGCCCGCTACCCCCTGACGGGATGTGCGGACGGCACAGAGGAGATAACAAAAATGGGCATCTTAGCATGGATCGTCGTCGGTATCATTGCTGGCTTCCTGGCCAAAGTCGTCGTACCGGGCGAAGGCCCTGGCGGCATTCTCGGCGACCTCATCGTGGGAGTTCTGGGTGCGCTTATCGGCGGTTTCATCGCCGGTATGTTCGGCATTGCCTCCAGCAGCATCATCATGACCACAGTCATCGCTTTCGCTGGAGCGGTCATTCTACTCTTCGTGCTGCGGGCCGTCACCGGTCGTCGCAACGCTGCCTGACACGAGGTTCGTCGATAGACTGAATAGAGACGACATAGCGATTGACGTTTCTGAACATAGACTGGACGGAGCCATAAGCTCCGTCCCGTCGCAGTTTTCACCCTCGCAGTCCGGCAAGTACGGGACTGTCCCCTATCGGAGCCTAATCGTAGCGCAGCAGCGCCTGGATTTCGTACCGGTCGAGCGCTTTACGGCCATCGAGGAAGCCGAGTTCCACGAGAAAGCCGAACCCGACGACTTCCGCGCCTAAACGCTCGACCAGCCGCGCCGCCGCCGCCGCCGTGCCCCCTGTGGCGAGAAGGTCGTCGATGATGATGACTTTCTGGCCGGGATGCAGAGAATCGGAGTGCATTTCGACGGTATTGGTTCCATACTCCAGGGCATATTCTTCCGCAATCGTGTTGCTGGGCAGTTTGCCGAGTTTACGCAGAGGCACGAATCCGACCCCGAGCGCCATGGCGACCGGTACGCCGAAAATGAACCCACGCGCTTCGATGCCGACAATGGCATCGACGTTCTTCGCGCGCGCCCACTCTGCCAGATGTTCGGTCACTTCCTTCAACGCCTCATAATCCTGCACAACCGGGGTAATATCTTTGAACAGAATACCGGGTTTGGGGAAATCCGGCACGTCGCGAATCAGGCTTTCGGCCCGCAGTGTACTCATCCTGTCTCCTTCACACCGCCCAAATAGTTCTGTCGCCGCATCGCGTCGCAGGTATTGTACCCCGATTCAGCGGTTTTGAAATTCAGAATCGAATCGTTACTGGAGCCGGTCACTCCCGAGAGCCGGTCCTGGAAAGGAACTTACGGAGCATGCAACGAAGGCAACTGCCGGGAACGGAGTTCGAGGTTTCGGCACTCTGTTTTGGAATGGGTGGATTCGGAACCACGACGCGGGGAGACAAAACGGATCGCCTCGTCTCGGCCTATCTGGAAGCGGGCGGCAACTTCTTCGATACAGCCCACTGCTACCTCTTCTGGGAACAGAATGGCGACGGAGCCAGCGAGCGCGAACTTGGAGCCAGCCTCCGCCGCCTCGGACTACGCGATCAGGTCATCGTGGCGACGAAGGGGGGACATCCGGATGCAGGCGACGCCTATCAACGCCCGGACGGTTACCTCTCAGAAAAGCTGATCACATCGGACATCGACGAGAGTATCGAGCGGCTCGGGGATGAGCGGATCGATCTCTACTATCTGCATCGCGACGACCCGCGCTTACCTGTCGCGGAGATCATCGGCATGCTGAACAAGGAGATCGAGCGCGGCAGACTTCGATCCCTCGGAGCGAGCAACTGGTCGGTGCCACGTATCGCTGCCGCGAACGACTATGCCTCCCGCCACGGTCTGCACGGTTTCGTCGTCTCCTCCGTCATGGCCAGTCTGGCCGATCCGGACTGGAAGATCGGCCCGGAGCCCACCATGCGCTATGTCACGAGAGACGAAGAGACATGGCATACCGCGACGCAAATGCCACTTGTCGCCTACTCCGCGACAGGCACCGGCTATTTCGCCCGCACCTCCGACGAAGCCAAACCGGATGCTAATCCGGCCAATGAGGCGCGGCGCGAACGTGCACAGTCGCTGGCGTCAAAACTCGGTTGTTCGCCCACGCAGATCGCCATCGCGTGGCTTCTGCATCAGCCCTACCCTATCGTGCCCCTTACCGGAACCACCAATCCCGCGCACCTCGTTGAAATTTTCGGCGCGACTGCCGTCCCCCTGACGCCTGAACAGGTGCACTGGCTACGGCACGGCTGACGCGAACACGACGGACTTATCCATCGGCACGAGATTCTGTATTCAGGATGACGGCCATTCCTACCCCTCTTCCGCCCCGAGGACAACCAGTATGCAACGCGTTACACGGCTTCTGTTCCCTACCCTATTCTTGGCTCTCGTTACCTTCTGTGCGTCGGGAGGCGCGCAGTCCATGCCGCAGAGCCTTATCTCCGGCCTGGTGTGGCGCAATATCGGCCCCTTCCGTGGCGGGCGTGTCTCCGCCGTGACCGGCGCTGTCGGGCAGCCGGGCGTGTACTATATGGGGCTTCCTCTGGGGGGCATTTGGAAAACCACGAGTGCGGGCGCGACCTGGTACCCCATATTCGACGCGGTCAAGGAAGCCTCTTCTGTGGGCGCAATACAGGTCGCTCCCTCCGATCCGAAGATTATCTACGCTGGTATGGGCGACATGATCTCGGGCGGAGGCATCAACCGTGGTAATGGCGTCTACAAGTCGTCGAATGCAGGCGCAACGTGGCAGCACCTGGGACTTGACAGTACCGAACACATCCCGTCGATCCTCGTAGACCCGCACGACCCGAATATCGTCATGGTCGCCGCACAGGGCTCGATAATCGCCAAATCCGAGGCGCGGGGCCTCTACCGGAGCACGGACGGCGGCCACACGTGGACGAAGACGCTCCGCACCGGGAACGAAACCGGCGTTCAGAAGATCGCCTGGGCCTTCGACCACCCGAACGTGATGCTGGCCACGACTATGCACTACTACAACGCCCCCGGACAGGCCCGAGGCCCAGGCGTTCCGGGTGGGCCGGGCATTCCGGGCATTCCGGGCGCTCCGGTCGTTCCTGTCGTTCCTGGTGCGGCGGTCGTTCCGGGTGGGGTGAGACAGAGGCCAGCGCCCGCGCTGGGCGGACTCTACAAGTCAACCGACGAGGGGCTGACCTGGAAGGAGCTCGATGGCGATGGGCAGCCGGAAATTACCGGCAGAACCTCCGTTGCTATCGCCATGAATACGAACTCCCAGCGCATGTATCTGGTCGGGAATTTCGGCCTCTACCGCTCGGACGATGGCGGCGACACATGGCGGCACATGGACGCCGCCGACCTGCGTGTCTCCAACGGTCAGGGTGGCTACAACTGCGGCGTGTACGTCGATTCGCAGAATCCTGACATCGTCTACGTCGTCAACACCTGCTGCTACCGATCCACCGACGGAGGTCAGACCTTCACAGGATTCAAAGGCGCTCCCGGAGGAGACGATCCGCAGCAGTTGTGGATCGACCCCACGGACGGCAAGCGCCTCTGTTTCGGCACAGATCAGGGCGCGACCATCTCGCTCGACGGCGGCCTGAACTGGAGCTCCTGGTACAACCAGTCGACGGCGCAGGTCTATCACATCTCCGTGGACAATCAGTTCCCCTACTGGGTCTACGCCACCCAGCAGGACAGCGGCTCGATCGCAACGAGCAGCCGGGGCAACCTGGGCGCGATCACGCCGATGGACTGGCTGCCGCACCCCGGCTATGAGTTCGGATCGATCGTTGCCGATCCTCTGAATCCGAAGGTGAGCTATGCCGGCGGGCCGGGAGGAGGCATCGTCAAGACGACCTACCCCAGCGGCCAGTGGATTAACGTTAGCCCCAGCCAGGATTCGAGCCTTGGGCTCCGTAAGGTCGGCAACCAACCTCTGCTTTTCTCGCGGACAGACCCGCACGAACTCTTCGCCGGATTCCAGTATCTGATGGCGACCACCGACGGCGGCAAGCGCTGGCGCAAACTCGGTCCTGACCTGACGTTGAAGCCGGGGGAGAAAGCGCCTACGGCTCCAGCCGCGCCATTTCGCCCGGCAACGGCGGGCGCAGTCGGGGGTCAGTCGCCACCGGAAAGCGATGACCAGGACGGCGACGAAGAACAGGGCAATGAAGAGGAGATCGAAGCCCAGCGCGCGGCAGGCAGCGGGGCCATCGAATCGATCTCGGCCTCCAGCGTCGACGGGAAGGTGATCTGGACCGGCACCAGCAACGGTCTGATCAAACTATCGCGCGACCATGGCAACACCTGGGACGACGTCACCATTCCCGGTCTTCCGAACCCCACCCGCGCCGATATTTCGGCACTCGACGCGTCGCATCTGGACGCAGGAACCGCGTATGCGGCCGTGGACTGCCATGGGATGGGCGACTACAAACCCTATCTCTACCGTACCCATGACTTCGGTAAGACCTGGACGGCGATCATCACCGGACTGCCGGAGGATCAGACAGGCGGCAGCTTCGCACGCGTCATCCGAGCAGATACCGAGCGGGCGGGCCTCCTCTTTGCTGGCACCGAAAGCGCGGTCTACGTCTCCTTCGACGACGGCGACCACTGGCAGAGTCTCCTGCTCAACCTGCCGAACACCTCCTATCGGGACATGGTGGTCAAGGACAACGACCTGGTCGTAGGAACCTACGGACGCGGATTTTGGATTCTCGACGACATCTCGCCCCTGCGCCAGATCGTACCGTCGGTCACCTCTGAGCCGGTGCATCTGTTCAAGATCGCCGCAGCCACGCGGGTGCGCCGCAATGTGAACGGCGACACGCCCTTTCCCCCGGAGATTCCCCACGCTGAAAACGCCCCTGCGGGCGCTATTCTCTACTACTATCTTGGTTCCCATCCGTCTGGCGACGTCACGCTGGAGGTTCGCGACGCACATGGGCGCATCGTGCGGCGCCTGTCCAGCGCCCCGGTTCCCACCCTGTCCGAACCGCCGCCGCCGGTCCCGAATTTCTGGGTAGAGAAACCCTCGCCTCTACCGACTGCCCCCGGCCTGAACCGGACGAACTGGAACCTGCGGTACGACAGTCCGGCAGCCTTCAGCCACTCCTATGAGATTAACGCGAACCCCGGCCAGACACCCGCTTCCCCGGAAGGGCCCCTGGCCCTTCCCGGCGTCTACACGCTAACGCTGACCGTGCAAGGCAAATCCTACCTGCAGACAGTGACCGTGAAGAACGATCCCCGCTCCCCTGCCTCTTCCGGCGACCTCCGTGAGCAGCATGAGCTTCAGATGAGTCTCTATCGGTGCTCCCAGGAGTCCTGGGACGGCTACCATGAGGTCGGAGCCATCAGGTCGTCCCTTGCGGGGCTTATCAAGGAGAATCCGCCTGCGGACGTCGCGACCGCCGCTCACTTGCTCGACACCAAACTCGCATCCATCGGCGGCGCTGCAGGTTTCGGCCGGCGTCCCGGCGGCGGAGGGGGTGGCGGCGCGGGCGCTCCGCCCAGTCAGCCCACCTTCTATAGCATCAACAGCGCCTCCGGTCGCCAACTCAACACGCTCGATTCCGGCGACATGGTTCCCAATGAAGCGATGCGCAAGGCCGTTCTCTCGACCGAATCCGATCTTCAGAAAGCCACGAAAGCCTGGGAACAGCTCAAGAGCGCGGATATCTCCGCCTTCAATGCGCTTCTGGCGAAGGCGAATCTGAGGCCTATAGGGGAATCCGCGGCATCCGCTCCCTCTTCACCGGCCCGTCGAAAACCCTGAAGCCGGACGATGGAGCGTCAGTTCACCGAATCCTATCGTCCCGGCGGGTATACTCAGTCTATGTCTAGAAACCTTTCCTCCGTGAACCTATGAGCCTGGTACGTATCAGCCGCGTCACCAAGCGTTACGATGATCGTCTGGTCTTGCGCGATGTCTCTTTCCGCCTGCGGGCAGGTGAGCGTGTCGGACTGCTCGGCAGAAACGGCGCGGGTAAGACGACCCTGCTCCGCCTGATTCTGGGTGAAGAGGAGCCGGACGAAGGCGATGTCGAGGTCAACCAAGGCATCCGACTGGGATACTTTTCTCAGTTCTCCGACTTGAGTGGCACGGCCTCGATCCAGCAGGTGCTCGAAGCCCTGTTCGCCGATCTGCGAGCCGTCGAGGCCGAACTGGACCGGATTGGCCTCGCGCTTCAGACGGTCACCGACATGGCGGAGATGGAACGACTGATCGATCGGCAGGCGCACCTGCTAGAGGAGATGGAGTCTCGGGGCGGGTGGGACTACCCAAGGCAGATCGACACCGTGCTGACCAAACTCGGGTTCAACGCCACACGCCGCCACCAGCCTATCGACGAACTCTCGGGCGGCTGGCGTATTCGGGCCTCCCTCTCGCGCATCCTGCTGGAACAGCCCGATGTGCTGCTTCTGGATGAGCCGACGAACTTTCTGGACGTAGCAGGACTGGCCTGGCTGGAATCGTGGTTGCGGGACTACCGCGGCGGGCTGCTCCTCGTCTCGCACGACCGGCAGTTCCTCGACAAAGTGGTGACGCGTGTGGTGGAGGTGGAAAACTATCATCTCCACGACTATCCCGGCAACTACACCCACTATGTACGTACCAAACCCTTCCGCCTTAAAACGCTGGAACGGCAGTTCGAACATGAGGAAGAGATGCTGACTCTGGAAGGTGAAGCGGCTTCCGACCGTGAGGAGTTGGCCCGTGATCCCAGTGACACCCTGCACCGCAAACTGGCGGATATCCGCAAACGCCGTACCCCTCGCCCCATCGACACCATCATCACCAGTCTCTATCAGGGCCTTCGCATCCCCGACCGTTTGTGTCGTGTGGAAGAGGTAGCCCATGCTTACGGCGAACATCGTCTCTTTGAAGGGGTCACGCTGGAACTGGCGCGGGGAGAGCGATTAGGCGTCATCGGCTCGAATGGCAGCGGCAAGTCCACGTTGCTGCGCCTCCTGACGGGCCAGGAAACTCCCGACTCCGGCAAGGTCGTGTGGGAGCGCGGAGTCTCCTTCGCCGACTTCAACGCGGTGCAGAGAGATCTCGACCTGAAAGACACGGTCACGCATGCCGTGAACACAACCGGCGGGCAGTTCAGCATGGCAGGCCAGGCGCAGCGTAAGCAGGTAAACCGCTTTCTCTCATTGCTGCAGTTCTCAGAAATGGACCTTCAGCAGCGGATCGGAACGCTCTCCGGGGGGCAGAAGGCGCGGGTCGCCCTGGCCCAGTGTCTGCTCTCCGGGGCGCAGGTTCTGGTCCTGGACGAGCCGACAAATCATCTCGATCTGACCAGTACCCAGGTGATGGAGCAGGCGCTGATCCACTTTCCGGGAGCTGTTGTGGTCGTCAGCCATGACCGCTTTTTTCTGGATAAGGTCACCACGCAACTGCTCGTATTCGAGCAGGACGGCCCCCCGCGACTGTTCAATGGAAACTGGACCATGTGGCAGGCCCAGACGCCCTCCTCCTCAGATACATGACAGCGATGACAGCGTCCCTCCTGGCCTGCTAACGGGGATCTGCTCTGCGAATAGGGTGCCGTGCGGAGATGCCGACCAGATCGAATATCTCCCGTTCGGAGAGGGCTGTCGTCAGTTCCAGGCTGACATCCTCCACGACCTCCTGAAACATCTTCCGTTTCTCGCGGAGTTTGGCGTCGATGCGGTCTTCAATGGTGTTGGCGCAGATATAGCGGTAGATCGTGACGGGATAGGTCTGGCCCATACGATGCACACGACCATCCGCCTGCTCCTCGATAGCGGGGTTCCACCAGCGGTCGAAGTGAAACACATAGGAGGCGGTCTGCAAGTTCAACCCCTGGGCTCCGGCGCGCAGGGAGAGAAGCAGGGCTTTGTGTTGTGGGTGCTGGAGAAACCGCTCGACGATCTCGGCACGTTGGCGGAGGCTCATGCTGCCGGTGAAGGTCAGCGGCTGAAATTCGCGCAGGACGTCGGAGAGCCTTCCGATACCGAATATATCGTCCGTAAACTGGGAGAAGATGAGCGCCCGCTGTCCTTCTGCCACTAGAGCAACCATCCGCTCTCGAATGTCCGCCAGTTTGCCCGACTCGCCGCTGCTGGGATCGTAGTTGCACAACTGCTTGAGGCGGGAGATCAACTCCAGGACATGGACGATGGTCACGGAGCCCGCCGCCTGCGTCAACTGCACGATGCCCTCCTGTTCGGCGCGATCGTAGGCTTCGCGCTGCCGGGTGGGCAGTTCGATGACGACATCGCTGATCCGTTTCGGCGGCAGATCCGGCAGCACATCCTCTTTCCGACGCCGCAGTTGGTTGGCAAGGAGTTGCGCTTTGAGTTCGGCAAGCCCGAGTGGCGGAGGGGGAGGCGCATCCGGATCGAGAAGCAGGAAGTCGAGGAGGGAGGCGACATCATCCACGCTGTTTTCGAGCGGTGTGCCAGTGAGGGCCCAGCGACGTTCACGCGGAACACGTTTGCAGGCGATAGCGACGGAGGAGCGCCGATTCTTGATGCGGGAGGCTTCGTCCAGAATCACGACGCCCCACGGCTTCTGCAGTACCGGACTGTCCCGCAGATCCATGACATCGGCGCGCAGCGTCTCGTAACCGACCAGCTTGATATGCGCGGGCAACTGCCAGAGATGACCGCGAACCGACGGACTGCCGGACACGGGAACCACCTTCAGATCGGGAGCCCACCGTGCCAACTCACGCCGCCACTGGGTAAGCAGCGAGGCGGGACAGACGATCAATGCCGTTGTGAGGTTCCCCTGGTGGATAAGGATGCGCAGCGCAGCGATGGCCTGAATCGTTTTTCCGAGGCCCATGCTGTCTGCGAGCAGCAGCGCGTTGCGCGACAGCAGCGCCAGGACGCCTTCGCGCTGATAGGGCAGCAGGGGAGCAGGCCACTCCAGAACGCCGTCCGGCGTCGCCAGGGTGGTACAGGAAGGCTGGAGGGCCGCCGCCAACCGCCGCATCAGGTCGGCAGCCTCGGAGAGTGAGGACTGTGCACCTTCGCCTTCCCCCGCCTCTCCACCCAACAGCGAGGGATCGTCCAGCGTGTCGTAGTCGAACCAGCCGACCGTGTGGCGGATAGCGCGGCCCAACTCCCAGTTTCCTACCTCGAAATAGGCGGGCACACCCTGTCGAAAGGCACCGACCTTCTCGCGTTTCGCCACCCCGACACTAAGCTGCATCCTCGTCGCCCCCGTGCCAGGCCGCCTGCGGATAGACCAGACGGAGCGCGTGGTGCAGCCGCTCGAACGGCTCGACAATGAAGCCGCGCCGCTCTAGCTCCTGCGCCAGGATGGCCGCTCGCATCGCGCCGGAGGGCGGCTCGTTCATCCAGTTCCATTGCGCCGGAATCCCGTCCTGGGCCGGAATAACCTGGACAAACGGAATGGACGGCGCGATCTCCGTTCGGCACGTTTCGGGCGAGCCGAGGGTGGGCAGGCCGATGAGCAGATCGGGTTCGCGGCGGCAGGCGTCGAATAGGGAGTGCGCCAGCATGACGATGCCAAGCGACTGTACCTTGTCGTCCGGCCAGAGCAGGCCGGATGGCGCAGCCAGCGTGTTGTGGACGAACTCCTGCGGCTGTCCCTTTCCATCCAGGACCAGCAGGCCACCATAGAGAGTCCGGTCGGAAGGCAGCCACACGATGTCCAGGTAAGCGGCCTGACCGAACTCGGCGGCGCGGGGTGTTTTGCGATAAGGGACAGGCATAAGCTACTCCCGCGCTCCGTCCTCATCCTCCGGCACGATGTCGGTGTCCGCGATGGCGGTCGCGTCGAAATGCATCTCCCCCACCTCTACCTCCGGCTGATAGGCCGGATAGTACCGGTGCAGATCCCACAGGGTGATCCAGCGTCGCATCTCCGAGCGGATCGAGATCCGAACGTCGTTCCGCGCTGCCGGCAGGGGTGGAACCGTCGTACCGTAAGCCGCTTCGTAGATCGCTCTGACGCGATATTCGATCTCGGCCTCCTGTTCTCGGGTCGGCGATTCCAGTCGGAAGGGCGCTTTGAGCAGTTCGATCCCGCGCCGCGCGCGTTGATCTCTTTCGTCCTGTGCGAAGCCGCCGGAACTCAGCCGCTGTTCGTCGTGTGTGCCACCCGTGACCGACTCGGTAACGAAGCCGCTCGCCGTCGTGAAGACGGGCAGGAGCGCACTGCCGGCCTGTTCCGCCGCCTCACGCCACCAGCCCAGTTCCGAGTAGGCTGCCAGTCGCTGGTTGAGGGAGAACTTCCCGACGCGCTCCATCTCGTCGAACAGGACGACCCAGCCCTTGCAGCCACTCGCGCGAAAGAACTGCGCCAGCAGACGGATGCGATCATGGGCCACGAAGGCGCTGCGCGGCCCGGTCAGATCGTAAGCGGCGGCCTGGTTGATCTGCTTCAGGCGATTCTTGAGGATGGTCTTCAGGATCGCCCGCCCCTCGAAGTCGTTGAGGATCTGAACGCGAAACTCTTCGTCGGCCCGAAAAGCCTCGTAGAGATGGAGCAGCGCCCGAAACCGGTCGTCGATCGTCGCGCTCCGCGCCCAACCCTGAAGCTCCTGATAGGCGCTCGAATCGGTGCGCAGGTTGGCGGCCAGTGCGCGCACGGCTTTCCCGGTCAGTCCGGGTGCGGACGCGGCTTCGGAGAGGGCTTTCACGACCATATGTGCATTGCCCAGCGGCATCTCCGGGCTGATGACCGCGTAACTCGTGACGAACCCCTCTCGCTCCGCAAGCGCTTGCAGGTAGTTGAGCAGATGTGTCTTGCCCGCACCGAAGGTCGCCGAAATAATGATCGGACTCACCCCCTGCCCTGCCGCCAGCGCGTCCAGCGACTCTTCAAAACGCTCGCGCACATCGTGCTGCGTGGTTCCCAACTGCGCGACCACGTCCCGGCTTGGAACCCCCGAACGCAGCGATTCGATCGCGCTTCTCGCCTCCACAACTTCCGGACTCATTCGGCACCTCCCAACTGCACGAGCGACGCGGCAGGATTGGCGTAACGGGCGTCATGCACCTCTTGCCCGATGCGCGTCTGCAGCGCATCGTAGTCGAAATAGCAGCGTTTTACGGTCGGGTCGAGCGTTTTGTCTTTGTAGAAGTTGGGACTGGTGAGGACAACCAGGAAGAACCGCTCGAACCGGTCGATCTCGTCGATGAACCGGCGTAACATCGTCAGCATCTGCATATAGGCCGCGTCGCTGTAGTGGAGTTCGGGCTCCACACTGTTCTCCTCCTCCGCCAACCGTGCGAGTTCCTCGGAGGACGCGCCGCGCGAGAGAGCTTCACGCACCTTCTGGAGCTGTTCCGCTTGCCGTTTGCCTTTGGCGATCTTCTTAAACTCGTAGGGTCGAAAATCGAGCGTGACGACCAGGCCGGAGTGGCCGGTCTGCGGCAGCCAGTGGCAGAAGGAGACGAGCATGGGGCGCGCGTTCGCCAGATTGATCCGCTCGTATATCTGCACCTTTTTCAGCGCGGAGGCCGCCCCAGGCAGCGCCTGCCCCGAGAACCAGCCCAGCAGCACCTCTTCGGACGTCGGGGAGACGGCGTCGGGAATGAGCAGAGCGCGCCCGAGCGCGGTGACGGCGGTACGGAACTCTATCGAGAGCCGCGTGTCGCGGATCTGCGGCGTGACCAGTTCGCGCTGGTACTGGTTGAGCAGGTCCTGCGAATCCCTGCCGTTGTCCAACGCGATCTGTTCCAGGTCGCCGAGCGCGCGGCCTTCCGCGAGATGGATACCTTGGGTCTCCAGATACTGCCGTGCCTGAATCGCCGCCCACGCCTTCCAATCGACCGCCTCCGTGACCTTGAAGAAGAAGCGGTCTATACGGTGCAGGTCGGGGCGTTTGCCCATCTCATCTGGCTGCCCAGGATCGAGATGGGCTGTAAAATAGTCGCCGGACGCCGCCAGGGCATGCACACGGCCGGCGACCTGCTTGAGTTGCGCGTCCGTCCCGGAGATGACCTTGACGGCAGACCCACCGGAGCGCACATAGTCCGCAAGATACTCATACTCTACCGTCGCCAGCCAGTCTTCCACTGTCAAAGAGGGAAGCGGTTCTGCCATCAGTGCGGCCTCCTGGTCTATTTGAAGAAGATCGTGAAGTAGCGGATGGGACGACCATCTTCGGAGATGACGGTGAAGACGTCCTTCTCTTTGTAGCTCCCGGTGGCGCCCTCGATCTCAAGTTTACGGCCAGCGCGCGTCATGCGGAGGTCGGTACGATGCAGCGCATAAAGCTGCTGTCCGAACGCGGCGGGCGGATTCTCTTTTTTGTAGCCGGGGGTCAGGCAGAACAGATCGTAGATGTCGCGAAATTTGGCGTGGGGGTCACTCTTACTGCTGAGTTGGACGCAGGCGCCGAAGAGACTCTCGATGAACTCCTGGGAGTTGGCTCCCGCCGTGCGATCCCGCAGGCGCTTGAGTTCGGCGGCAACCACTTTAGGGCGAAGGGCCGGCCAGTTGACCTTGCCGAGCGCCAAAAGACCGCGTGCAGGCAGCGCGCGTACCGTGATCGGAGAGGAGATCAGCGTCTCTTCGTCTTCCAGCGTCCGAAGGCTGAAGCGCTCCGCCGCAGTCGCCTGCAGTTCTTTGCGCCAGGCGTCGGTTTCCAGATAGTCCTGTACGTCGAAACTCCACGCGCTCTTTGTTTCTGCGGTCGTTCCGGGCAGAGTGCGACTCAACTCCCCGGCCGTCGTCGCTGCTTTTTGTAAGTTTCCGATATGACCTATCTGACAGGCTTTCTTCCAGGCCTTCAGAGCCCCAACATACTTGGTCGCCGCCTTGAGCAGGGTATCCACCTGCTCCTCATGTTCTTGCAATGCGCTATCCAGAGTCAATGACCGTCTCCTCCATATTTCTCCTTCATTTCTACGCAGAAGGATATTTATCCTTCCTCCGCAACCGTTTCATCACAACACTTCTTGTATTTCCGCCCGATTTTGACGGAATGAAACGGTTCCGGCGGATGGAGAGCGTTCTCCAAATCGGTGATGTCCTCCGGTATCCCCGGCTCCAGCCCGATAATGTAATGCCATCCATGCTCCGCACCGTGATTGTGTTTCTGAAATGCAGGCATCGTTCACGTCCACTAGAACGTTTGCAGGAATCGCCTCATTTTGCGTAGAATGGCAACGTACTGTTTTTCGCTTGCCTGCTGGTACGTGAATTCATCTTTGAGCGCTTCGACGGCACAACCGGAACGATAGTCGTCCATGCAGTTCCCATTTAGGATGAGGAGAAAAGGTTGATCCATACCGTTGCTATTAGTCAAGATGTATCGGCGCGCAAACAGGGTGAGGAAGCTTTGCGTGCCGCACACGATACGTTCCGGCATCTGGTGGACTACTCGCCGTTTGGCATTTACGTGGTGGACGCCGATTTCCAGCTGGTGCAGGTGAGCGCCGGGGCGCAGAAGGTTTTCGAGAATGTGCGCCCACTTATTGGTCGCGACTTTGCGGAGGTGATACATCTTATTTGGCCTGATCCGTTCGCCAGCGAGGTTATCGGCCTCTTCCACCACACGCTGGAGACGGGTGAGCCTTACCACGCGCCTAGCACGGTCGAGCGCCGTCAGGACATTGGCAAGGTCGAGTCCTATGACTGGAAGATTGAGCGCTTGACACTGCCTGACGGACGGTTCGGCGCGGTATGCCACTTCTACGATCTCTCCGAACGGCAACGCTACGAAGCCACGCTGAACGCCAGTGAGGAGCGGCTTCGTCTGGCGCTGGATACCATGAACGGCTTTATCTTCGACTGGAACCTGGAAACCGCGTGTGTCTTTCGCTCACAAGGATTGCACAAGCTCGTGGGGTATGCCCCGGAGGAGGTTCCCCCAACCGCCGAATGGTGGGCGGGCCAAATGCATCCTGACGATCTGAAAGCCCCACAAGAAAAAATTTCGAGCCTCCATGCGACCGACAGCGCCTACGAGGAAGAATACCGTGTCCGCCACCGTGAAGGCCACTATATCTCTGTGTTCGAGCAGGGCCGGGTTATGCGCGACACCGAAGGCACAATGCAGCGCATCATTGGCACGACCCTGAACGTGACCGAGCAAAAGCAGGCGCAACGGGAGATTACAGATTTGAACGCCCGGTTGCAGCGCGCCGTCGCGGAATCGCACCACCGGATCAAGAATAACCTGCAGATGCTTTCCGCCCTGGTCGAAATGCAAATGCCTGACACCGAGGAAACGATTCCCGTTTCTTACCTGCGGCGCATCGGGCAGCATATTCTCACCATGGCGACCCTTCACGACTTGCTGACGTTGGAATCGAAAGTCGCCACAGACCAGGACGTCGTTTCTCTAAGCGCCGCATTGGAGAAACTGGTTCCCCTGCTGCAAGTCACCGCAGGCAACCGGAAAATCTGCATTCGGGCGGACGAGATGCGTTCCACTCTGAAACAGGTTGGCTCGTTTGTGCTGCTGGTCAACGAACTGGTTTCTAATGCCCTCAAACATGGTAAAGGTGATGTGGAAGTTACGCTCTCGCTGTTGCCGCAGAAGGCAGAAGAAGGCGGACACAGAATAGCGCAGTTGGAAGTGTGTGACGATGGCCCCGGTTTCCCCACCGACTTTGACCCCAAGAAGGCGGCGAACACAGGATTGGAACTCATCGAGAGCTTTGTGCATTGGGATTTGCGGGGGCAGACAGCGTATGAGAACCGTGAGAAAGGCGGAGGGAGGGTTATTGTTACCTTCCCGCTACCCGAATTTTCTTAAAAATGGAACCATTCACACAGGAGGCTATGGATCAGGAGGCTATGGATACTGTTCAGACTGGTGAGTATTTTATGTCTGTCCGTTCGTAATGCTGCTTATGAGCAAGTCTGCCACTCCAACTTATGACGAACTGACCACCATTGTGGTCCAACAGCAGGGCTGAACTGTACTCGATGGTATAATGTCAGCGAGCGAATCTACACGGAGGCACAGCGTCGGAAACGGCGAAATCGAGATCCTATCATCGCCGATCTTCGCGTCAAATATCAAGCGGTTTGTTCTGCGCTCTTGATGAAGGAGGAAACACCCATGGCTCGAATCAGCAAATCCGAAAAGGTTCCTGTCGCGATGCAGGACACCTTCAACGGGATCGTCGCGCTGACCGATGCGTTCTGCACCTCCCGGCTGGATGAGGAGTATACCCAACTGGCTCGGCAGGCCGCGGCAGCGCTGTGTCGGCAGCGACCTTCTCCGCTCCTGACCGGGAACATCCGGAGTTGGGCGTGCGGGATCGCCTATGCGCTTGGGACCGTAAACTTTCTTTTCGATAAGTGCCAGACGCCCTCCATGAGCGCCGCAGAGTTGTGCGAGGCCTTTGGACTCAGTACGAGCACCGGCGCCAGCAAAGGTAAAGCGGTTCGGAACGCGTTGAACATGAGCCAGATGGATCCGCAGTGGTGCCGTCCCAGCAAAATGGAGGACAACCTCCTGGCATGGATGATCATGGTCAACGGATTCATCGTGGATGCCCGGCATCTGCCCCGTGAAATCCAAGAGGTCGCCTATAAGAAGGGACTCATCCCGTACCTGCCCACGGATGGCGCAGGCACGGGATGAGTTAAGAGAGCACACGACCATCAGTATCGGTGGGAGGACAAACCTATTATGCCAGACTTCGATTCCGCAAAACTAAAGACCTTTGTGCAACGTCAATGGTCCGTAGCGCCAAGCCCCAATGCACAAAAGTACGTCGGTACATTTTTCGATTCTACCCTGGTTGGAAACAAGATCGTCGCGAAGACGGTCGGCAACCACGGCACCTACACGGTGTCTATCGAATTCAAAGACCAGGAAATTGTGGCGGCATGTAGTTGCTATGTCGGAAAGGGCGGCTACTGCCACCACTGTGAAGCCCTGGCACAGACGTTTCTTCAGAACCCCGCAACCTTTCATGTTATAGAGGCAAAACAACCGGAAGAAGTGAAGCATGTTGACGATCTTCACTCTTATCTACAAAGCGTGACGCTGGAGAGTTTACTCCTTCAGATGCGTGAACAAGGCATTACTCAGAAAGCGTTCGCGGAGAGCATTGGCATGAATCCGCGCCATCTCACGGCCATAAAGTCCAGCGAGGCGCGGAATCACTTTTTCAACGAGTTGGGTGCGACCAAGCTGGCCTGTCTCTGGATGTTGGAGCACGCCGCGAAGTTCAAGAAATAGTCCCTCACAAAGCGCACACCCTCGACCCGTTGAGGCGGGTGTTCTATCGGCATCGACGAGAGGAACGACGTATTTGCCGCCTGCGCCACGAGCTGAGATCCAGATCGTGTATACTCCGTCGGGCGGCAGGTGAATCGAGAGAATTGCCGCTCGATTTCAAGCGCCGTTGATGTAGGTCTGGGCTCTATCCCATACGGCGGCTCCCACGAGACGCCCCATGGCGCGAAGGAGACGGAGAAGCCCAGAGCATCGCTGTTCTTGAACCGTTTCAGCACTTCGGCGGCGGCAGCGCTGAAGATGCTGTGCCCCGACGTGTCTTCTGGACAGGACGGAGTGACGAACGTCGATGCCTGGAAGGTGCGAAAGTCTTCGCCGAGCTGCAACAGCCCGCCCTGCTCTCCAAAGGAGGTTACGTGAAGCGCAACACACTTGAATTGTCACCATTCGAACGGGCTGGATTGATCTCCGTGTTCACCGCGCTAGCGGTCGGGCTGGGACCGCTGTGCGCCGCAATACACGCCAGCGCACTCCCGGCACCTCCCACGCCCGTCGGAAGGGCTGAGTCGCCCCGAGCCGGCGGAGGGCAAGCAACGGATCCGCTCGCGGACCTTAAACCAGTTACCAGCGGGGCGGGAATCGTGGTGTGTGAACCAACCGGCAACCCGGAGTTGCTGCCGTTCGGCGCCGGCTGCGCCCGATGGGTGCAGTTTCAGCTCTGCGGTTCCGGGGAGCTCGGCAGGACACCCTTGTTTTCGAGCATCTACGAGACCCAGCGTGAGCTCAGTACGTCGGGCTTTCCACTGTCCCTTCCACAGGCGCTGGACCTGTCGCAGAGACTTGGCGCGACTCACGCAGCGGTGGGATCCCTTTCCGGTAGTGGCGCGAGCCTTACGCTCAAGTACCAGCTCTACGCGCTCGAATCCAGGCAGGCAGTCGGTGCGCCGGCCGTCTGCAGTGGCGACCAGGACCACATCGTTAAAGCGCTTCCAGCGCTGGTAAAGGAGCTGGCCAGCGCGGCGGGCGCGCGAACCGTCGCGCAACCGGTGCCGACCCGCCTTAGCCCGGCTCAGGTCGCGGTGGTTGGCGCGTTTCCGATAGCCGACATCCAGCGCTTGACGACCGCCGAGTCGCTTGCGATGGCGGAGATTGCGACCCTCGATCCGCTTTGCCTCGATATCACACTGCACTCGAACCCGTTTCTTCCACGTTGGGCCGGTACAGCGGCGCTCAACCTTCCGCCCACGGCAAAGCCGACACATCTTGCCCTGATCGCCGAAATAGCTGCGGACAACCTGATGTCCCTGGAGGGCGTCGCCCCGGAGATAGAGCGACTAAAGGCCAGGTACCCGAACAACGTTTCCACCAACACAGCCTATGCGAGGCTCATGCGCTCGCGCAACGACCTTCCGGAGGAGCGCAAAGCGGCCGAGATGGCCGTGCGTTGCTCGCCCGGATACCCGCAGATGTGGAGCAGTCTCGGGCAGGTGTTCTCAGATATCGCCGAGTCGACCCGGCGCGGCCGCTTCAGCAACGAGCTGACGGAGAGCGAAACGAAGGTCCTCAACGATATATATCCGCGCTGGTTGGTGGCGCTGGTGCGCGCTGGTGCAGCCGACGACCGGAACCCGCACACCTGGTCGAAGCTGGCAACGGCGGCGACCTTCGTAGGAGAGAAAGAGACCGCCTTCAAAGCCTATGATCGCGCAATTGAGCTCGATCCGTCGAATTACGAGGCGCTCTACTGGGGCTCGGAGATGTTTCAGCCCAAGTGGTTCGACGCGCCGGACAGGATTCAGCAGATGCTGAAAAGGATTGC
Organism: Chthonomonadales bacterium; assembly: GCA_038217285.1. GTDB lineage: Bacteria > Armatimonadota > Chthonomonadetes > Chthonomonadales > Chthonomonadaceae > JANXLO01. The sequence continues at coordinate 25,575 of JBBQPO010000012.1, read as the reverse complement.
CACCGGCTCGTTTGCAACCACGTATGAAGCGCTTGGCATGACAAACGTGTCCGGCCGCTTTGGAGGGGATCCCGCCCCGGTCCTTGCACGGTTCGAGAAAGAGCAGAAAGATCTAATCGGCGGCAGTTCCGACCGGCTTCTGCCCTACCTTAACCTGATCGAGCTCTACGCCGAACAGAAGCGGTATACCGAGGCGCTCGATGTCTACGAGAAGCTGTTTGCCCGGCGCTACGACGACTTCGATCTCCATGAGCGCGCGATGCAGACTGCAGATTCCGCTCACGATGAGGCGCGCAAAGCCCGCCTGAAGGCCGACTGGCCTCAGGTAGCGCAGGCGAACCTGGATAAGGCGACGATGCTTGGAAAGCTGGCCCTGGGGGATCAGGTCGCCAATCCTCGAACCGACGGACAGGGAGTCGGTACGTCCGGCGCGCCGACTGCGAAGGGGCAGCCTGGCAGGGCCACCGACGCGGTAGTAGCTGGCGCAGGCGCGGCGGGCGCAGCAGCCAGAGGGAAATCGCCTGCGACTAAGCCGCCGGTCGTCTCGTCTGACGCAAAGCCCGCAGAACCGCCCATGACGCCACAGGAGCGGGCCAAGGCGCTTTACAAGGAGGCGATGGCGCTCTCATCCAACAACAGCAAGGCGGTGATCGAACAGAAGCTGCGTCAGGCGATCCGGCTGGACCCAAAGAACTACTACTATCCTGCTATCCTTGCCGGACAGTTGAGCAACGCCCAGCGAACCCCAGAGGCGCTGGCCGCAATCAACGAGGCGATCAGGCTCTGCCCTAAGAACACCTCGCTGTACGAGACCAAGTGGGGCATCTGCATCAACATGCATGATAACGACAGCGCCCTGGCGGCCCTTAAGGCGGGCTGCAGCCAGACCCCGCGTAACGGCGTCTACACGTACGGTCGGCTGGCCCAGATCTATATAGCTGCAAAGGACTACGATAACGCACTTATAACGGCGGAGCACGGTCTGGAGTGCTACGAAGGACCTTCAAAATACGAGGCACCGACCGCCAGGGCGGGCCTGTTGCTTTCCATGGGCGACGCCTTCCTCAAGCTGGGAAGAAAGCCAGAGGCGCGCGCAGCATGGCACAAGGCCGTTGATGTACCCGGCGGCGCGGGGTTCGGAGGAGACGTCGCGGCGCAGCGCCTGACGGAAAACCCCTAGCCCAGGGATGGTCGGCCCGCTCGATAGCCGAATGACCGTCCCGAGGACTCTGAAGTCCATACGGCCGGAAAACGCCGGAAAACGCTGGAGGGGCTTTTTGTTTTATACCACCTGGGGAGCGAATGTATGACGCTCCTGGCGCGCAGCCATGTCGCCATCAGTGGTCATGAAAGGATTGAGCAGCATGTCCGAAACCGTTCGCAAACATCGAGAGTTCCTGTTCCCGGCCGTGGCAACCTACTACAAGGAACCGCTTGCGCTCGTGCGCGGTGAGGGAATGTATGTCTGGGACGAGGACGGCGACCGCTATCTCGACTGCTTCGGCGGCGTGCTGACTGTCAGCGTGGGCCACGCAAACCCGACGGTTGTCAAGGCCGTCGTGGATCAGGCGCAGCGACTTTCGCACACCTCCGCTCTCTATCCACACAAGGGTCAATCCGATCTGGCGGAGAAGCTGGCGGAGATCACGCCAGGACGGTTGAAGAAGTCGTTTTTCACCAGCACCGGCACCGAGGCCAACGATACGGCGATCATGGCGGCGAAGACCTATACAGGTCGCCACGAGATTGTCGTTCTGCGTCACAGCTACAGCGGTCGATCCGCAACGGGGCTCTCCGCCGTCGGCCATCACAGTTGGCGGCCGCTGGCGGCGGAAGTGGCCGGGTTCACCCACGCGCACGCTCCCTACTGCTACCGCTGCCCCTTTAAAATGACGTATCCCACCTGTGGGCTCGCCTGTGCGGAGGACATCGAGGAGCTGATACAGACGACAACGACCGGGGAGATCGCCGCCTTTATGGCGGAGACCGTGCTCGGCGTCGGCGGGTTCATCGTCCCGCCGCCCGGCTACTTCGAGCGCGCGGTAGAGATCGCCCGCCAACACGGAGGGCTCTTTATCTGCGATGAGGTGCAGACCGCCTGGGGCCGCACCGGCGAAAAGTGGTTTGGCATCGAGCATTGGGACGTCGAGCCGGACATCCTGACCTCGGCCAAAGGCATGGGGAACGGCACACCCATCGGCATGACCATTGCGACTCCGGAGGTCGCGGACAGCTACCCTGGCAACACCTTCGCGACCTTCGGCGGAAATCCGGTCTCGACAGCGGCGGCGCTGGCGGTCATCAAAGTCATCGAGGACGAGAATCTGCGCCATAACGCAGCCGAAGTCGGAGCTTATTTCCGTATGGGACTGGAAGGTTTGAAGGAGAAGTACCCGATCGTTGGCGACGTGCGCGGGTTGGGGCTAATGCAGGGGCTGGAACTGGTCAAGGATCGGGTAACCAAAGAGCCGCATCCGCAGGCCATCCTCGATGTGTTCGAGGAGACGAAGCGGCGCGGCGTCCTGATCGGAAAAGGCGGGCTCTATGCCAACGTCATCCGAACGGGAATGCCGCTCATTGCCAGCCGTGACCACGTGGACGAACTGATCGACGCACTAGATACAGGGCTCGCTGTGGCTTCCGGAGACACCTCTCATGCTGCCCCCTAAAGAGAAGTCCGCCTGGGTCCAACGCGACTATGGCGTGACGATAGCCAGCCTACAGAACACGATTACTCTGACGAACACCTCGACAGGCACATCCCCGAATGATAGCAATATGCACAAAATCATTCGAACGTTATCGGCACGAGAGGGGGACACTCATAAGCATCGGAAGCAGCCATCTGAACGCCATCACGGCCATACTTATCGTCGCAGGTTCTGCATTGATCACCGTGTTGGTCCTTCGGTTACTGGGGCGAAAGTCAGGAAGGATCGGGGAAACCGGCGGCCGTGAAAAGTCCCCTTCTGCCCGAGCGGAGGCGCGTCGCGTGCGGGCGGCGGAACTGTCCGCCGATCCGGCCCGAGCGCGCTACGCTACGCTCGTGGAGCGTGGCGAGGACTGGTCGGACGCCCAAATTTACTATTATGAAACCGTGGGCATGAGTGTGACTTGCGTACATCTCGATCTTGTCGAGCGGGCAATGCGAGCGGCAGGAGTTGAAGTACGACTCGTTAAGGACACGGACGTGTCGGCGCGGTGCTGTATAGATTTCGAAGCTCTGAAACGGCTCTTCAACCTGTACTCGTCTGTTAGCTATGCGGAGTTCTATCTGGGAAATCCTGACGAACACGAGCGCCCTGCGGCCTTCCTGGTGTGTGGCGCGCACAACTGCACTATTCACACCCGGCATTCTGACGATGGAGCCCCCTTGTTCCCGCCCTCGGAACGTTAGGTCGATTATTCATACGATGCGTGCAGAGGCACCGCACGCCAACGAGGCACTATGGTTCCCGACGCCGGAACGGTAGAGACAGGTTTGACGGAAGCATGTTGTTGAGCCGCTCGGCCAGGTCATTGTGGCCCGAAGCTGCCGCCAGAATAAGGGACGCCATACCCTTCGGAAAGCCGTGCGCGTCCAGTGTTCGCATGTCCGCCCCATGCGCCGTCAGCAGCTCCACCACTGCGGTATGCCCCGACAAGGACGCGGCCTTCAACGGTGTGTTGTCATGATCGCCGGAGCCATCGACGGCGGCTCCGGCCTCCAGCAGGAGTCTAACGACCTCTGTGTGCCCACCGCCTGCGGCAGCGATCAAGGGCGTCTGACCGCTGTGGTTCCGTTCCTCCACGTCGGCGCCTAGTTCCAGTAGAACCTTTACCACCTCGACATGGTTCATCATGGCGGCCAGCGAGAGCATCGAACCGACGATAATTCCACCGCGCTTCGGATCTGCTCCGCGCCTCGCCAGCGCCCGCATCATGGCCACGTTTTGCGTCAGCGCCGCCTGACCGAGGGCTGTTGCGCCGTTCTCGGCGACGATATTGATGTCTGCCCCTGCGGCAAGGAGAAGATCGACAATGTCGTGGCGGTCCGTAGACGCCGCCCTCATAAGCGCCGTATCACCGGACGTGTCGGTCATATTTACGTCTGCGCCACGCTCCAGGAGAAGGCGAACGATGTCTATGTGACCTCGCGCTGCCGCTCCTGCCAGGGCGGTCATTCCTTTCCCATGCCGCACGTCTACGCTGACTCCGCTCACGAGCAGGTCCCGCACAAGGCCCTCATTCCCCAGTACGGCGGCCTCGACCAGGCCGATCTGCGCACCCGCCTCCACCAATGCGTCGATAATGTCGGTCTGCCCGAGCATCGCCGCCAGTAGAATCTCCGTCTGGTCCCAGCGGTTGGCCTTATGTAGGTCCGCACCACGCTCCAACAGGAGACGCACCACGCCGATGTTCTTTTTTATAATGGCGACCATCAGTACCGTCTTGCCATAGTCGTCTGCGGCATTCACATCTGCGCCCGCCCGCAAGAGGACCAGTGCCGCGTCCAGATCACCATTTTACACGTTTGCGCTGGGGTATAATGATCGTACAATGCACAAAATCATTCGAACCTTTTTGATGGCCCTGGTTCTCTGCCCCTCGTTCGCCGTGTGCGAGGTCGGCAGTTCCGCCCAACGGATTATGACAGCGCCTCATGTCGCCGTTTTCTATGAGCCGGGGTTTCCGTACTACGCGGGCCATTTGCAGACCGATCCGCGTGAGATCGCGCGACGACTGCAGGAGAGCGGCGTTCCGGCGGAGGTGTTGGGAGAAGGCGCATTGTCCGACACGACGCGCTTCAACGCCACGATGTTCAGCGCCCTCGTTCTTCCCTACGGCAACAGCTATCCGGAAAAGGCCTTCGCTGCGATGCGCGCGTTTCATCAGGCAGGCGGCGCGCTGATTCTCACGGGGATTCCCTTCACGCATCCCATCAGGCGCAGTGCGTCCAGCAAATGGACGGACCTGGGGCACCGCAGCGACGCGGCACTGTTCGGCCCGACGGGAATCGGCGTCGGCGGCTTCACCAACTCTGAAAAGGACGTGGCGCCGGTGATCGCTCACGACGATGCCCTCGGGTTCAGTTCGCTGTCGGTAAACGGGTCGGCGTACGCCCATGCGCAGCGCCTCGATCCGCAATCCCTGCCTGCCGGCGACATCGTCGTTCCGATTGTCGGGTCTGCGCAGAGACCGGCCATCGCCATCGTCCTCCACCACACGCCGCTGTTCCGTGGCGCGGTAGACGTCTGGACACAGTACGGCCCGGAGGGCGACCTGGAAGCCTGGACCACGGATCAACTGCTGCTGCGAGGCACGGTGGTCGCTCTCGAAAAGAAGGGCCTTCTCACCTCCGCACAGCGCCGGACCGCATTCGCCCGCTTCGCGAAACTGCCCAAGCCGCCTGTCTATGCGAATTTAGTACTGCCTGTCGTGCCCCGTCCCTACCCTACTTTTCAGCCAAAAATGCCTCCCCTGGCTCGCCGTCTGTATGTTGCCGATGTGCGCCACTCCACGTTCGACGAGCGGGTTCTGCTGCTCTCGCTACAAGGGCTGGTCAATCGTACCCAGCCGCGAATCTATCTGATCATGAGAGATACCGATTCGTTCTGGCTGCAAGAGATGCGTAAACAGGGACAGACGGACGAGCCGATTCCTGTCCCGGATCCCCTGAGCCTGGTGGACCGGTTCCGCGCCGATTTTCGGGGCGCGGTCGTGTCCGATCCGAAGGTCTACGTCAGCCCTTGCGTTGCAGCCTGTATCGCCGGTGCCGACGACCTCCTCATGGCCACCCCGGAGCTGGCCCTCCGCCTGCGGATCCCCATCAAAGCCGACCTGCGCGGCAAGTTCAGGTCAGGCGGGGACGCGCTGCGCTACGTACGGACGAGCCTCATGCCGCGTCTCAATCCCTATCTCACCTGCTGCCTCGATCCGACGATCTTCGACTCGGGCGCGCTGGATCAGATCATCGCCGCAAAGGGGTCCGTCTTCTGGATCACAGGCACGAAGGCGCAGGATCGACCGGGCGCAAACGGTTCGGAGGAGACATCGGAGGTAAAGAAGCTGCTGGCCGGCATGCCCCTCGGTGCGACTGTGCGCGGCTTCTGGTGGCACGGGGAGGACGTCGGCATCAACGAGGGGCCGGGCGTCTCGCTGGCAAGCCGCTTCGGCAAGGTAACGGTCGTGAGCGACTATGTCGCGAACTTCTCCGTGTTCAGTGGCGTGCCACTAACCAAACTCAAGCAGAGGCCGCAGGCGCCGCCGCCCACCCTGGACCGCAGCAAGGTCTACTTCAGCTTCACCATGTCGGATGGCGACAACCTCTGCACATGGCGAGACTACTTCCGCACCTATTTCGAAGACCCGCTGCACGGCACCATTCCCATCGGCTGGGGCATGGGGCCGTCGCTGATCGACAACGCACCGGTCTGGGCGCGCTGGTACTACGACCATGCGACGCCCAACGACGAGTTCCTGTGCGACGTCTCCGGGGTCGGCTACATCTACGGTCCCGACTGGGCGACCGCACTGAAGGATCGCGAAGGGGCGTTCGCAGACTTCTATCACTGGACCGAGCAGTATATGCAGCGGCTGGACATGCACACCATCCGCCTGATGAACGTCTTCCCACCCGACATCGCCCAGGCCGCTCGTCTGATGCCCGATGTGCGCTTCCTGATGCCGGACTACGGCAATCCCGGTGACAAACCGTACAGCGGGCTGACGTACGATCTGCCGGGCGACCAGACCGTCTTTCGCGCGATCACCGGTGCAGACCCCGGCCCAGAGAAGCTTGCAGAGCAGATACGCCAGCGTATCGGTTCGGCACGTCCGGCCTTTACCAATGTCTTTATCTGGAACTGGGGATCGAAGCTTGCCGACCTCAAGCGTATCCAGGAGCTGTTGGGGCCAGAGTATGTCGCGGTGACTCCGTCGCAGTTGCACACACTCTATAAGCAGTCCCACAACGCCAACGAAAAATGACCCTCGCTACAAGGAAGATCCTTCACCGATGTCCACCGAGAATACCAACCGTTTTTCTGTATCGTCCTACAGCCTCCATCGTACCCTCGGAGTCATGTACCGCGACCTGCCAGGCGACGACGGCACGCGCCCCTGCACGAAACCGCACGGCGACGGCGCACTGACGCTGCTGGAGCTTCCTGCCCGTCTCGCTGCCCACGGCTACACCATGATGGAGATCTCGCACCCGCATCTGCCCAGTCGTGATCCTTCCTACCTGAACGAACTGAAGGCCGCTCTCGCGGAGGCAGGCGTGACCCTCCTCTCCGTTCTGGTAGAAGCGGGCGATCTTACCCATCCCGACCATGGCAGTAGAGATCAGGAGTGGATGGGGGGCTGGCTCGAAACGGCCGGACTGCTGGGAGCGCAGAGGGCGCGCCTCATCGCAGGTCACGCGCCTTATAGGCTGGAGACACTCTACCGCAGCAGCGCTGCATTGCGCACGCTTGCAAAACGCGGTCAGGAGCACGACGTCCGCGTCACGACGGAGAACTGGTTCGACCTGCTCGACACGCCCGAGGCTGTCCATAACCTTCTGGACAGCCTGGAGGGGGAGGTCGGGTTCAATCTGGATTTCGGTAACTGGGAAGGACCGTCGAAGTACATCGAGCTCGCGTCTATCTTTCCGTATGCGGAGACGTGCCACGCCAAATGTGCGTTCTTTTCCGAATATGTCCCGGATTCGGAAGATTTCCGTCACTGCCTCGAATTGGGGCAAGCAAGCGGATTTACCGGACCGTTCACCCTGATCTACGATGCGTCTGGTCCAGACGAATGGAGAGGACTCGAGATCGAGCGGGAACTCACCCTTCCCTACGTATAATTCGAAAGAGAGCGAGTGATGCTGCACCAGGACGTACCCGCGCTGATTTTAGCGCCGATGGATGGGATAACCGATGCACCGATGCGCGCGCTGCAGGGAGAAACCGGTGCGTTTACGCTCGCCGTCTCGGAGTTCCTGCGGGTCAGCAGCGAGGTGCCGCCGCGCCGCGTGTTCCTGCGCCATATTCCCGAACTTCAGCACGACGCGCGGACTCCGACCGGCCTGCCTGTTCAGGTGCAGCTCCTCGGCGGCGATGCCGGACGAATGGCCGCAGCCGCGGTCGTGGCCTGCGACGCCGGCGCCGGAGCGATCGACATCAACTTCGGCTGTCCCGCGCCGACCGTGAACCGGCACGACGGCGGCGCGACGCTGCTCAAGCATCCCACGCGAATTCGAGAGATCGTCGCCGCCATCCGCGCGGCGGTGCCCAAAGAGATTCCCGTTTCCGCCAAGCTGCGCCTGGGCTGGGACTCTATCGACGACATCTATGCCAATGCCGAAATGGCGGCGGAGGGCGGAGCCGACTGGCTGACGATCCACGCCCGCACCCGCGCTCAGGGTTATAAACCGCCGGTCTACTGGCAACCCATCGGCGTAGTACGGGAGCGGGTTCGGCTGCCGGTCGTCGCCAATGGAGACATCTGGTCGCTCGCCGATTTTCGACAGTGTCGTGAGGAGACGGGTTGCCGCCATTTTATGCTGGGTCGAAGCGCGCTGGCGAATCCTCTTTTGGCATCCCAGGTCGCTGCAGATCTAGGGATCGGTTCCGGCAAGTCGCTGCCTGCCATTGCAACGCCCTGTGACTGGATCCCCCACCTCCAGCGTCTCGTCCACTGGTCCGAGTTTTATGCCCACGACGTCCAAAGAGGAACGCTGCTCCGCCTGAAGCAGTGGCTCCGCCTAGCGAGCAACCACGGCAATTTCCCGGCCTTCGACCTTATCAAGCGTACACAGTCCGTAGAAGAGCTGTTCGCCTGCCTTGCAGACTCCGACGTTCCCGCCATGCCTCCCCTCCCCACCTTCTGTGCCACACGGCCATAAAATGGTCGCGTCTCACCTCGGAAGAGCAGCGGTCCCGGTCGCCATCCGGACTGTCCGACCGGGCAGTAGTCGCCACGAGCCGTGGCCGGATGGGACTGGTCCTCCCGAATCATCCAGTAGACGCCGAGGCAGCGCACGGTCGGTGGGTCGAGCACTGGCACACCGATGACCGTAAGATGTAATCCCGATCCTGCCCACGTATTTCGGTCTATCGAAGAAGGAGAAAACCCATGTTTGGGGGGAAATATGGCAAAAGACAGACGACGGCCTGCATTGATAAGGCTGGGTTGGGGGCAAAATGCCGAACCGTCTTCTGGCTGGCGTTGAGGGTGATGATCGTCAGTATTTTGGGTGTACATGGCGCGGCCCAGACACCACAATCATCGTGGAAATTCCGTTTCGGCGTGGAGACGACGGACGACGGATCGGTTGCCGTATCCCCGACGACCCTCTATACGCGCGAACGCGGCTACGGATTTGAGCCTGGCCCGGCGGTGACCGCCGTGCCGGCAACCGGCAACAAAAAGGGCGGGTACTGCACGAGCGACAGGCCATTCTATTTTTCGGTCGCGCTGCCGGAAGGTAACTACGATGTGACCGTTACACTCGGCGATGCGAACGGTGAATCCGTGACTACGGTGAAGGCGGAACTACGCCGACTGATGCTGCAGGGAGTTCATACCGCGTCTGGGAAGACCACACGCCGCTCCTTCACAGTCAACGTCCGCACGCCTGCACTATCGGGTGGAGGCGAAGTGCGACTCAAGGCCCGCGAACGGGCGGGCGAGATGTGGAACTGGGATGAGAAACTCACGCTGGAGTTCAACGACACGCGTCCCTGCCTCCAGGTCCTCGACATCACGCGCAACGACACCGCCCCGACGCTCTACATACTGGGCGACTCCACGGTCTGCGATCAGCCGCTGGAGCCCTGGAACAGTTGGGGGCAGATGCTGCCGCGCTTCTTCAAGGCTGGCCTCGCCGTCGCCAACAACGCGGAGTCCGGTGAGTCCCTGCGCAGCTCGCTTAGCGCCGGACGGCTCGACAAGGTCACGAGCCGTATGAAGCCCGGTGACTTTCTGTTCATTCAGTTCGGCCACAACGATATGAAGGAGAAGGGCGTGGGCGTTGGGGCCTTCACGACCTACAAAGCCGACCTCAAACGTTACGTCGCGGCAGCCCGCAAACAGGGCGGTATTCCGGTGTTGATCACCCCGATGCACCGCAAACGACTGGACGCAACCGGGCAGGTCGTCAATACGCTCGGCGACTATCCGGAAGCGGTCCGGCAGGCGGCGCAGGAGGAGAAGGTTCCACTCATCGATCTGAATGCGATGAGCGCCACACTCTATGCCGCGCTCGGACCACAGCATATCGACCAGGCGTTTCAGGACGGCACCCATCATAACAACTTTGGCAGTTACGAGTTGGCACGCTGCATCGTCGAAGGGATACGGCAGAATCGCCTCCGCCTCTCGACGTTCCTGACGAACGATCTGCCGCGGTTCGATCCGGCCCATCCTGACTCGCCGGACGGATTCAAGATGCCCCTCAGCTCCGGCAGTTCCGCGCAGAAACCGGACGGTAACTGAGAGCCAGGAAGGGAGACTTGCGTATGTTAGTGACACGACGGGACGTGCAAGGCCGCGCGTCCTGCACACTTCCGCTACGTTGGACAGGGGACGCATCTACCACGCGACTCGTCCTCATAAGCTTGCTCCTTGCCTTCTCGGGCGCGGTCGGCGCGGCACAAGGGGGGGCGGCGGCAACCGTACCCGTTACGGTGACGCAGGCAGCCACAACCTATACGCTGGCAAACGCGTTCGTCACGGCGCGGGTGGACAGAGAGTCGGGCGACCTTGTCTCCCTGAAATATGCGGATCGGGAGCTCCTCGGAGCGGGCTCCGGCCATCCCCATGCCTACTGGTCCCACACGCCCACACGCGGCACGCGGACGATCTCGACCGTCACCATCGATCCAGCCCGCTCGAACGGTGAACGCGCCGAAGTCTCTGTCAAAGGTTTTTATGACAGGACCGCCCTCGGTCAAGGCCCGGGCGGCGGCGTTGCCGCAGACATCGAGATCCGTTATACGCTCGGACGCGACGACCACGGCCTCTACACCTATTCCATTTTCGATCATAAGCCCGTCTATCCGATGACATCGGTGGGAGAAGCCCGCTTCGGCGCGAAGCTGAACGATCAGATCTTCGACTACATGGCGATCGATGCCCGGCGCAAGAAGATCATGATCACGGCGGAGGACTGGAATCAGGGCACCCCGCTCAACATGAAAGAGGCCCGACGGATGACGACGGGGCGATACGTCGGGCAAGCGGAACATAAATACGACTACTCCGCCGTACAGTTCGAAACGCCTGCCTTCGGGTGGTTCAGTACACTGCAAAAGGTGGGCTTCTGGTTCGTCAATCCCACCATAGAGTACCTGAGCGGCGGCGCTACGAAGGTCGAACTCACGGCCCACCGCGACGTCAATGCAGGCGCCGCTCCAACCATGCTGAACTACTGGCGCGGAAGCCACTATGGCGGCTCGGAATGCGCGATTGCGGCCGGAGAGGCATGGACGAAGGTCATCGGTCCCTTCCTGATCTACTGCAACACAGCCTCAACTCCCGAGGCAGGATGGCAAGATGCACTGGCACAGGCGACGAGAGAGACGGTAAAGTGGCCCTACGACTGGGTCCGGGGAGCCGACTATCCCCTCCGCGATCAACGCGGCGACGTCAGCGGGCGAATCGTCCTGAAGGACCCCCAGGCTCCGGCGGCCCGGATGAGCCGTCTTCTCGTCGGTCTCTCAGCCCCGGACTACGCCATGCCTGTGGGAGGACGTGGACAGAACGCGCAGATGGTGGACTGGCAGCGGGACGCGAAGTATTACCAGTTCTGGGCACGTGGCGACGCTCAGGGCCGCTTCCGCCTTCTGAACGTCCGCCCTGGAAAATATACGCTCCATGCCCTCGCCGATGGGGTGCTCGGCGAATACGCCCGCACCGATGTCGTCGTGGCGGCGGGCAGGCCGCTCGACCTGGGCGCTCTCGCATGGACACCGGTCCGGTATGGAAAGCAGCTATGGGAGATCGGCATTCCGGACCGCACCGCCGGGGAGTTTCGGCACGGGGATCACTACTGGGAGTGGGGACTCTATCTCAAATACGCGCAGGAGTTTCCCGACGATGTGCGTTTCGTGATCGGTAAGAGCGACATGCACACCGACTGGAACTACTGTCAGCCGCCCCGCAGCGATGGCAAGCCGACGACCTGGTCGATCACGTTTCACCTGGCGGAAGCGCCGCGCGGCAAGGCGACCCTGCGTCTGGCCCTGGCCGCCACGAGCGCGCGCCGGATCACGGTGACGGTCAACGACAAGCCAGCCGGGGATACCGGCCCGCTGACGGATACGGCCACCATTCGTCGCGACGGGATACGAGGCTACTGGTTCGAGCGTGACGTCGCCTTCGATGCCGGGTTGATGCATACCGGAGACAATGTGGTGCAACTTACGATCCCAGCCGGTGGCGTGATGAGCGGCGTCGAGTACGACTACCTGCGCCTGGAACTTGCCCCCACCCCATAACCGGTGGTTCTCTACAGAACCCTACAGGCGTCGTCGAACGCCAGGCGTGGGTTGCGAGGGAACAGTTTTTCCGGATCGCCGTAGCCAAGGTTGCAGACGAAATTGACCTTCCATTTGCCGTCCGGAAAGAATTCGGCGTTCACTTTAGCCGCATCGAAGCCGGACATCGGGCCGCAGTCGAGTCCCATAGAACGCGCTGCGAGAAGGAAGTAGGCTCCCTGAAGCGAACTGTTACGGAAGGCCGTCTCCTGGATGACATCGGGTTTGCCCGCAAACCAGGGTCGCGCATCTACTGCGGGATAGAGTTCCGGCAGTTTTTCATAGAACTCCAGGTCGTAGGCGATCACGGCAACCACCGGAGCCGTCCGGGACTTTTCGACATTGTTTGGCGCGAGCGCCGGCAGCAGTCGCACCTTGGCCTGCTCACTTTTCAGGAACAGGACGCGAGCCGGAGACGCGTTGGCGCTTGTCGGCCCCCATTTGAACAGGTCGTATATCGCATGAAGCTGTTCGTCAGACACTGGCTTCGCCAGCCATGCCGTGTAGGTCCGCGCTTCCCGAAACAGCAGATCGAGACCGGCATCGTTCAGCGTCGTCGGCGAATCAGGGTCAGATGGTGTCAGGGTCATGAAGGTTCTCCTCTATCGGGCGGGCATTCCGGCATTTTGACCGCTACCGTGTCAACGAAGCAATCGACAATTTAGTTCGCAACTATTGTGGCGGCCGATAGGATATAATGTAAGAATGGGGAGATCGGCGCGACTGCACGACGAGCGTGTGCGGCTTGCGCCCCACACCGTATGGCAGAGACAGGAGATCAGGATGAGTTCAGGGCTTCATCTACCGCGTCGTAACTTTATCGGGATCGGCCTAGGCGGGATGCTGGCCGCCATGACCGGCATCGACCTGAGCGCGTCTGCCGAACGCAGCGTCGGAACCGGGAAGGCGAAACAAGTTCTGGTCATTTTCGAGCAGGGCGGCGTTTCTCAGATGGATACCTGGGATCCGAAGCCGGACGCTCCTGCCGAACATCGTAGTCCTTTCAAAACGATCAAAACGAAGGCCGACGGAGTCTACTTTACCGAACTGCTGAGCCGAACCGCACAGGTCGCGGACAAGCTGACGGTCGTACGCTGTATGACGCAGCCGACGCCGGGGATCGGCAACTCCCACCCGAAAGGCTCGCAGTATATCTTCTCGGGAGAGGCGCCCGGCGGCCCCGTAGAGATGCCGGACATCGGGTGCGTTGTCGCGCACCGTGTCGGCACCGACGCTCTCTACCTTCCCTCCAATATTCTCTTACCGGGCACCAGCGAGCAGGCGCCCACATCTCAGGTCGGTTTTCTTCCGCCCGGTTATGCGGTCTTCAAAACGGGCGGGAGTCCTGCCGACCCCACCTGGAAAGTCCCGAACCTGGGGCTTGCCGCCGGGATCGACGAGCGCCGGTTCAAAGATCGCCGGGATCTGCTCAGTTCCCTCGATGTCGGCTACGTCAATGCAGGCCGTTCGAAAGATGTGGAGGCGATGCGCGCGCTGATGGGCCAGGCAGCCGATATGCTGACCAATCCCTTAACGCGCAAGGCCTTCGATCTGGGCAGCGAACCGACGGCGGTACGCGAGAAGTATGGCCTGGGCCACCGGGGGCAGTGCTACCTGCTCGCCCGGAAGCTGATCGAGTCGGGCGTCCGGTACGTCACTATCGACGCTCGCGAACCGATGAACTCCTATCGGGACGGCAAGCCCGTCCATTATGACGGCGGCAACAACATGAACTGGGATCACCACGACGCCATCTACGCCACCGGGAACACCAACATCAAAGGTGGAGGCGCGGGAGCGGGCCGCTTCGGCATCCAGACCTGGCCGATGATGGGATCCACCGATCAGGCGTTCTCCACGCTGATCGAAGATATGCACCAGCGCGGTCTGCTGGCCGAGACGCTGGTCTGCTTCGTCACCGAGTTCGGACGCACCCCCCACATCAACGAGCGCCAGGGCCGCGACCACTGGACGCACTCCTTCAGCTTCGCCTTCGCAGGAGCGGGCGTTCCCGGCGGTCAGGTCGTCGGTTCTACGGATAGGGACGGCGGCTATATCACCAGTTCGATGGCCTACACCATCGAAGACTATGCGGCCACCATCTATGAGAAACTCGGCATCGATCGCACCAAACCGATCCCGACCGCAGCGGGTCGTCCGATCTATCTCGCTTCCAAAGGCAAACCCATTGTCGAACTTTTCTAACGCGGATCGCAGCCTTTGCGGGCAGAACCGGTTCGGTTATCGTCGCACCTGGGGCCTGACCGTCGCGCTGCTTTTCTGCCTGGTATCGGCGGGATCAGCGCAGCACGTTGCCCCTCCGGCAAACTCGGTTTCCGGCAGGATTCACCCTGTTGCGGCCTCGACTCTGCCGGAACGTGTCGAGGTCTATCCGACGACGGTGAAACTGGGCAGCCGCCGCGCCTATCGACAGTTCGTCGTAACCGGCTATTTCCACGGAGAATCCCGGGACTTAACCCCGCTGGCGGTGATCCGCTCGACGAACCCCCACATCGCGACCGTCTCTGGAAGCCGGGTTTCGGCCGTTGGAGATGGCAATACGACCCTTTCCGTCCTGGCAGGCGGGCGAACGGTACAGGTTTCCGTAGTGGTCGCCAACAGCGCCGCGCCGGATCCCGTGCAGTTCAAGTTCGAAACGCTGGCGATCCTCACCAAACAGGGCTGCGCCACCGGATCGTGTCACGGCTCGCCGCACGGCAAAGGCGGTTTCTCGCTGTCGCTATTCGGCTACGACCCCCGTATCGACAGCGTCTCTCTCACCCGGGACGGCTTCAATCGACGCCTGAACGTGATGGATCCGACCGACAGTCTCATCATGAAGAAGCCGCTTCTGCAGATTCCGCACGTCGGAGGCAAACGACTCCGCAAGACCGACGCGGGCTATCAGGTGCTCCGTAACTGGATCTATGAAGGCGCGCATGTCGACCTGCCGAAGACCGAGTGTACCAAAATCGTGATCACCCCTGGCAGCAGCCGGCTGCTGCACGCGCCGAACCTGAGACAGCAGTTGAGCGTTCTGGCCTCTTATTCCGACGGCTCCACGCGGGACGTCTCTGCCATCGCCGCCTACGAAAGCTCCAATCCGAACCTCGTCAAGGTCGATACAGACGGCTTGATCACCGGCCTCGACCGGGGGCAGGCCGCGATCAGTGTGCGCTACCTCGACAAATTCCAGTCGGTCTTCGTCACCGTCGTCCAGGATGTGCCGGGATTCGCCTGGAGCAGCCCACGCGAAAACAATGTGGTGGATAAGCTGGTAGACGCGAAACTGAGGCAGTTGCAGTACCTCCCTTCCGGCCTATGCACCGACAGCGTCTTCCTGCGCCGCGTCTATCTCGATCTGACCGGTCTGCCCCCGACCGCCGCACAGGTACGCGCCTTCCTTCAGGACGGCCACACCGACAAGCGATCGCAACTGATCGATGTTCTGCTCGGAACGGAGGAGTTCGCTCGGTTCCAGGCGCTGAAGAAGGCCGACCTCATGCGCGTCTCGCCGCGCACCTTGAAATCCGGTCGCGCCGACCTTTTCGCACAGTGGCTGGTGGAAGCCTTCCGCAAGAATATGCCCTACGATCAGTTCGCTCGCACTCTCCT
Organism: Chthonomonadales bacterium; assembly: GCA_038217285.1. Lineage (GTDB taxonomy): Bacteria > Armatimonadota > Chthonomonadetes > Chthonomonadales > Chthonomonadaceae > JANXLO01. The sequence continues at coordinate 9,454 of JBBQPO010000012.1, read as the reverse complement.
CACCTCTTCCGGCAATACGGCCCAGGTCGCGCCCGCCAACTACTTTGTCGCGATCCCGACGATGGAGGAGCGCACGGAGATGACCGCGCAGCTCTTCATGGGAACCCGTGTCGAATGCACGAAGTGCCACAACCACCCGTTCGAAAACTGGACGATGCGAGACTACTATAGCATCGGGGCAGTCTTTGCGCGGACGCAGGTCACCCAAGACGGCATCGTCCAGCTTGCCAGCACTGGCGAGGTGCAGCATCCCACCACGAAAGAGACGATGATCCCCTGGGGCAGCGTGTCCGGCCAGAGTACGATGGATCGTCGTGCCGCGTTCGCCGCGTGGTTGACGCAGCCGGGCAATCCCTTTTTCGCGCGTGTCGAAGTCAACAGAATGTGGGCCGACCTGATGGGCCGGGGCATCGTCAACCCGGTCGATGATTTCCGCTCCTCCAATCCGCCTGCCAACGTGCCTCTGCTCGACGCGCTGGCGCAGGAGTTCGAACGCAGCGGCTACGACCGCAAGCACATCCTGCGTCTGCTCTGCAACAGCCGCACCTATCAGAGCGACACGCAGCCCAACAAGTTCAATCAGACAGACGAGGCCCTCTTCTCTCATGCCCGTATTCGCATGCTGACGGCGGAACAGTTGAAAGACGCCATCGGCCTCACGACCAGTGCGCTGCTGCCGCCCGCGCAGTTCGCCGTAGAGGAGCAGAAACTGCGGGAAAAATTTACTGCGGACGGCGGTAAGTCCGAGCCGATGAAGCGGGAACTCGCCCAGATGGAGGGCCGGATGCAGTATGCCACGCAACGGCCCTATCCGGAGCCTTCGGCCTTTAACACAACGTTCGGCCAGCCGCTGCGCGAGACCGCCTGCACCTGCGAACGCCAGAACTCCCCTACTCTGCTGGAAGCCCTGGAGCTGCTGAATGGAGGCACCGCCTACCACATGGCACAGGTCGGCGCGCAGCACTATACAGGCTTTACCAACGCGGCTCTGATCGAAGATCTCTATCTCTCGGCTCTCGCCCGTTTCCCCACGCCGAAAGAGCAGGCGGTAGCAGGGCAGTACCTTGCCCGAGCGTCCAGCCGGGAGAACGCGGTCACCGATCTGGTCTGGACGGTGCTCAATACGCAGGAGTTCCTGTTCCAGCACTAGAGTCAGGAGGACGTAATCCGTTCGCACTTTTCCCGGCAATGAATTGCCGTTCTGATACGGGAAGTCCGCCTTCGCGGACTCAAATGCATTGAGTCCGCGAAGGAAATTCTCTGCGCGGCAGCGGAGAATTTGGGGTGCCCGGAGGGCTTCCTGCCTTCCCCTTTCAGCGCGGGGTTTTAACCCCGATAGCAGGAAATACGCAGGAGTTCCTGTTCCAGCACTAGAGTCAGGAGGAGAAGACGCGTGAACTTGAAAACCTTTGGAATGTCTCTGATCGGGCTGATTCTACTCTGGACCGCTCCCGCACAAGCGAATGTCAGCTTTTCGCATGACGTCGCGCCTATTCTGCTGAAGCGGTGTACCGGCTGTCATGGAGAGCGCACCAACCTGGGTGGCTATCGCGCGCACAACTTCCAGAGCCTGCTCAAACCGGGCGCCTCCGGACTCGCGCCTGTGGTAGCGGGCAAGCCGACGGAGTCGCTGCTCTTCCAGCGGATCACGACGAAAGTCGAGCCGATCCGGATGCCGAAAAGCGACGATCCCCTCTCGGCGGCGCAGATCGAACTCGTCCGACAGTGGATCGTTGAAGGCGCGAAGTTCGATGCCGCCGACAAGACAGCCCCGCTGAAGAGCCTGCTCGGTCCACGGGAGCATCCGGCCTCACCGGCGGTCTATCGGTCTACGGTTCCCGTCATGGCCATCGCGTTCGCTCCGGGCGGCAAAGAGATCGCAGTCGGCGGCTACTACGAAGTGACGGTCTGGAACGCGAGGACAGGCGCCCTGGTGAAACGATGGCAGCATCTTCCGGAGCGAATCCAGGCCCTCGTGTTCAGCAAGGACGGCAAGACGCTCCTGATCGGCGGCGGCACACCGGGGGAGTACGGCGAAGTGTCGCTTGTCGATACGACGACCGGTCAGAGATCGGCTGTGCTCGATACTTTCAACGACATCGTCCTGACGGCCGCCTTCAGCCCGGACGGCAAGCGGATCGCGGCAGGCAGCGCGGACGCCGCCGTGCGAGTCTATGACACCGCCGCCCGGAAGCGGCTCTGGAGCGCCGGTGTCCATTCCGACTGGGTGACGGGCGTCAGTTTCAGCTTCGACGGTCAGTTCCTCGCCAGTTCCAGCCGTGACATGACCGTGAAGGTCTACGACGCCGCTTCTGGCGACCTCTTCACCACGTATAACGGGCATAACCGTCAGATCGGACGTTATCAGGGTCATGCGCCGGTCTACGCCGTCCAGTTCGCTCCCGACTCCCTGCTCGCCTACAGCGCCGGAGGCGGGCAGTGGATTCAGATCTGGAACCCGGTCCAGGTCAAAGCCGAGTCAGGTGACGCCGGAGACATGGAGGACCGCTTCGCAAAGCAGAGTAATACCCGCTATATTCCTCACGGTTTCGCGAAGGATGTCTTCGGCCTGCTCGTCTGTGGCGATCAGGTGTTCGCCACCTCCGCCGACGGCCTGGTTAAACAGTTCGACACGAAAACCCTCTCCAGCGTCCGAACCTTCGAAGGGCACACCGACTGGGTCTTCGCCCTCGACTACGACGCCGCGACTCACCGCCTCCTCACCGGTGCGTATAACGGCGAGGTACGGATCTGGGACACGCAGACCGGCCAGCCCCTTCTCTCCTTCGTCTCTCAGCCCGGCCACGACCACAAAGTCGTCGGTTTCGCCGGCAGTCTCTCCTCAAAAAAGCAGTAACAGTTTCACCGATAACAACGGTTCGCGTCCCACGGTCCGAACCGGATTCGTCTTCCCGATCTATTTAGCAACGGGTCGTACATTTCGGGAACTCAGGCCGTCGATACGCTGTTCAAGCGTGTATCTGATCGGTCGGAGGAGGGATGGAGATGCCTGTGAAAAAGACGGATGACTCTGCGGAGATTCAGGCCTGCCACCATATGCGGCATCCGGTGGAAGCGCTTGCGGACAACTCCCTTAAAGGCCCTATGAAGTGGTATACGGCCCTGCACTGTTCCTACTGTAACCAATGCGGAACCTCGCTGAGAACGCTCCAGCAGGCGCGAGAGTCCGAGCCTGAGCCCGATGTGACCCCGTCGTAGGGCGGGAGAGAACAGACTGGATCTCTCCCGTGCTAACCCATCGACGGTCGCCCCCATGGCCTACTTCGGAGCGTCGGTGCGGAACGGCGAGGCAGGAAGGTTTTCGCTATTCCACAGGTTCACCACCGGATAGTTCGCCCATCCGTAGCGAACCGCGACAGGTTCCGGCACTTGCGGCGAAGAGACCAGCACCGCATCTTTGCCCTGAATAACCGCGTCGGCATTGACAAAATTCCCGTCCTTGCCCGCAATCGTAAATCCGGTCAGTCTGCCCGCTGGTATCGACACCCCCTCTTCCTCCACAGCGAGCGCCTGCAGGCCTGTCCCCACGCTTCCGAAATGCAGCAGCGCCTTGCCATCCCGAACGTTCATATTGCGATAGACAGGCCCGTTGGCGACGATCTTCTCCCCATAAGCGATGTTTCGAGCGAGGAGCGCGAGCCGCTGCCCGACCGGTTCCTTGTGTTTCGGATGTATGTCTCCGGCCGTGCCGACATCCGTGATGACCGCCATCCCCACCTTCGGCAGCGTCTGCGTCGTGTAGAGTTGGGCTTCGCGCAGGTGCGCCCACGGGGTGTCCTGCGGCTCCGGGCTGAGCGCCATGTAAGGAGCAAGCTGGACCAGCAGAAACGGCATCTCGACGTTGCCCCACGCCTGCCGCCAGTTATTGATCATCGCTGGCATCAGGGTGCGGTACTGATCCGCCTGACTTGCGTTGGACTCACCCTGATACCACGTGAAACCCTTGACCGTGTACGGTGTCAAGGGGGCGATCATCGCGTTGTAGAGTTCCGAATAACGCCATAGATTGGGGCGGTTCGGCGTGCGCTTCCCTTCCGCCTTGGCCTTCTCCACCGCCGCCGGATAGTCCGCCACAGCCTTGTCGAATCGGCTCCGCGCCGCCGGATAGTTGTCCACGATGGGCTTGAGCACCGGACTTCCGGTGAGAACATCCTCGCTCGTCCACGATTCGGCCGGTGTCCCGCCCCAGTAGGTGCCAATGAGGCCGACAGGCACATTCCGCGCCTTCTGAAGGTCGCGGGCAAAGTAGTAAGCGACAGCGCTAAAGCCGCCGACACTGTCGGGGCCGCACTCTTTCCAACTCGCCTTCACGTCGTCCAATGGCTGGGTGGAGCGCGCCTTGGAAACCAGAAACAGCCGTATGTTTGGGTTCGCCGAACTCGCGATAGCCTTGTCGCCCTCGAATGCTCTTTTCAGTGCGAACTCCATATTCGACTGTCCGCTGCAGACCCAGACCTCCCCGACCAGGATATTCTTCAATTCAATCGCGTTCTTCCCCGCGACTGTCAACGAAAACGGTCCCCCTGCCTTCAGCGGTTTCAACCACACGGCCCACTTGCCGTCCGCGCTGGCCGTCGTCACCTGAGTCTGACCCTGAATAGCCACCGTAACTTTCTCCATGGGATCGGCTTTGCCAAATATGCGCACCGGCGTCTGCTGCTGTAGTACCATATTGTCGGAAATCACCGATGACAGCGACACGTCCGCCCGCCCCCGTGCTCCTAACCCCCCTAGAAGTATCGCCATGACAGCGATGAAAACAACCTGCTTTTCACGATTTCGTAGCATACACGCCCTCCCTCATAAGTTGACGTAGAATTTCCGGTTGGAGCACAACTTTTCCTGCCTGCAGACTTCTACATGCTTCCGGCTTTCGCCCCGTAGGAAACCGGAGCCCTTATGGTGAATGTCTGAGCCAATAGAGTGAGAGCCGACCCCTTATGAGAGTCAAGGAGAACAGGTGTTGACAATGTTGCGTACTATGGGGGCGATTCTGTCTCCGCGAGCAAACCGACTTTCGGCCTACGGCTCGCTCATGGTCACGTTCGCCCTGCTGTTCGCCCTGGCCCAGCCGGTTTTGGCACAGATGCCGGGCGCGTTGTTCGTTGATCTGGACGCGCGGGATGCGAGCGCGGGGACGACCCGATGGATCAACCACGGCACGCTTGGCGCCTTTGAGCGCGTTGGACAACCGAAAGTCGTGGAGATTGGCGGTGTAAAGGCGGTTTCTTTCGATGGCAGGCAGGACGCCTATCGCGGCCCGAACGCTGCGTCGGAGATCGCAGGCAGTCGTCCGCGAACCATCGAGGTCTGGGCTTACAACCCGTCGCTCGATAGCGATGAAGAGACGATGGTCTGCCTCGGAAAGCGGGGCGGTCCGGGCGGCACCTTGCTAGCTTTCGGATGGGGGCGCAATCCGGCTTACGGTGCTGCGGCGCACTGGGCCGCAGACCTGGGCTGGAACGGCGTCCCGAAGCCGAAACGCTGGCACTATCTGGTCTATTCCTACGATGGGAAGACCGCCCGAGTCTACGACAATGGACTGGAAAAGAGCGCGCGGGACATTACTCTGAACACTCCTGCCGGATTTCCGGTCGTGCTCGCCGCCGAGACCGGTGCAGGCGGTGCCACGCAGTTCACCAATGAATTCACGGGCGCACAGCAGGCGGGTTCGCTGCTGCTCGCCACGGTGCGCATCCGCGAGGGCGCCTTGACAGCGGAACAGATCGGGCAGGCGTTCGATGCCGACGCAACGCGCTTCGGAGCAGAACGCGCGGTTGCCGCTGGGCTGCTGCGCCAGGGCACCCGCCGGATCACCGTGGGCAACCTGACGCTCACCCTCCTGAACGCGACGCAGACAGCGGTGTCTCTCTCGCCGCTCGGCACAGTCTTCGATTTTCTTCCGGCAGACCGACTGACGGCTCGCCTGGACGACGGCTTCTATCATCTCGGCGATATGACGCTGCGGACCCAGATTGACGGCGAGGCCTGGAAAGCGTTTTCCACGGCGACCGTACGCACAGCACGCACCGCGCTCAACGTCCCCTCTTCCCTCGTCACGACCGACCTCACCCCTTCGCTTGGGGGGGATTGCCCGCTCTCGGTACGACGGGAGTGGACGCAGGATGGCGGACATCTCGTCCTTCGTTTCCATATATCGAATCCCGGCACGCGACCGGTTCGCATCGGCGCGCTCGGGTTTCCCATGGTGTTCAACAACCTGCTTACCGGACGCTCGCTGGAAGAAGCGCACGAGAAGTGCGCATTCTCTGACCCCTATATTGGCGGGGAGAAGGGATACCTTCAAGTCACACGCTTAAGCGGTAAAGGACCGGCCCTGCTGGTGTTGCCGGAACGTGGAACCGCGTTCGAGGCGTATCGCCCGCTCTACGACGATCCGACTCCTCGCGATGTGACCTTTGAGGGCTTCTACGAGTGGATGGCCCATACCGCCGCCTACGCCGAGAACGAATGGAAACTCGCGCAGCCCTGGAACGCTCCGACTGCGAAGACCCTCCAGCCCGGTGAGTCGGCGAGCTATGGATTTCAGTTTGTGCTCTCGCCGTCTATCGCGGAGATCGAGCCGACTCTGATCGAGCACCAGCGGCCGGTTGCCATCGGGATACCGGGCTATGTCCTGCCGTCCGACCAGACCGGTCGGCTGTTTCTGCATTCCGCTCAACCCCTGCTATCGTTGCGCAGCGAACCGCAGGACGCTGTTCAGATCACCTCCGATGCGAAGGCGACGGCGCACGGCTGGCAGCAGTTCAGCCTGCACGGCAAAAGGATCGGCAGAACACGTCTGATAGCGACCTATGCCGATGGCTCGACGCAAGTGATCCACTATATAATCACCCAACCGGAAGCGACAGCCGTGGCGCGTCTGGGGGCCTTCCATGCCGCAAAGCAGTGGTACGACGATCCCACCGACCGCTTCCACCGCGCCCCTTCCTTCATGCAGTTCGACCGCGACACCGGCAAGATCGTGCTTCAGCATTCCCATACATGGTTCGTCGGACTGAGCGACGAGATCGGGGCCGGACCGTCTGTTGCGATGGCGATGAAGAATCTCGGTCAGCCGAACGCAGCCGAGATCGCTCTCCTGGAAACCTACGTAAACAAGACCCTCTGGGGCCATCTCCAGAACCCGGACTACGGGGTAAAGGCCAGCCTGTTTTACTTCGATCCGAAAGAGTTTCCGAACTACTACACGGTGCGCGGAGGCTGGGACAAAGCCCGTACCGAGACGACCTGGCGCGCCTTCAACTACCCGCACGTCGCGGCAGTCTACTGGTCCCTCTACCGTCTCGCCCGCGCTCACGACGGCCTGGTGAAACAGCAGAAATGGGACTGGTATCTCCGGCACGCCTATCGGACCGTCATGGCGCTCCAGGTGCAGTCCGGGCCGAAACAGGATCACTACGGACTGGCTCAGTTCGGCCTGATGGTCGGCAGTGTCTTCCCGGAGATTCTCGCCGATCTGAAACGGGAAGGCTGGAAGACGGAAGCGGACGCCCTGGAAGGCTTTATGCGTGAGCGGGCCGACCACTGGCGTACCTTACGCTATCCCTTCGGCAGTGAAATGCCCTGGGATTCGACCGGCCAGGAGGAGGTCTACACGTGGACCCGCTATTTCCACGATGACGACAAAGCCCAGGTGACCCTCAATGCCATTTTGGGCTATACCCCGACCGTCCCAAACTGGGCTTATAACGGCGCGGGACGGCGCTATTTCGACGCCCCGGTCAACGGCACACGCTGGCCCGACATCGTCCGCATGACGAACCACTACGGTTCCTCCATAAACTCGATTCCTATTCTCGATGCCTATCGCCGGAACCCCGGTAACTTGCGACTGTTGCGCGTCGGCTACGCCGCCATGAGTCAGGTCGCGGCAAATATCGACGCGCAGGGTTTCGGCTCGTACGGCTTTGACGCGGACCCCCGCATTCTCCAGTTCGACCCCTACACCGCCGACTACGGCATTGCGTTCTACGGTTATGCCCACAACACCGGCTCTTATGTGATGAACGACCCGGAGTTCGGCTGGCTCGGCTTCGGCTGCAACGTGCTCGCAGAGAAAAACAGCATCACCATTTTGCCACGAGACGGCTTCCGAAGTCGGGTTTTCGTAGCGCCTCTGCACCTCTGGCTGACTCTGGATTCCGGCACCCTGGAGATAATCCGTTTTAATCTGATAACGCGGCAGGTCGAACTCAGTCTCTCGCCGCTCACACCAGGTACGCCGTCTGCCTACTTACGTATCGAAACAACGGTGGCGGCAAGCCCACATTACGTTCCGGCGCGCCAGACCCCGGCTGTCCGCGATTCGTATGTTATCCGCCTCGCCTCCGCACCGACAGTCGTCGTCCTGCGCCCGATGCCGTGATCGACCAAGGATCTTCGATGCCGGTCGGCTGCAGATTGACCGTGCCTAACCATTTTCGCATCAGAAAGAGAGGGAATGCTGTGAGAATCTACACAGCGGTAGGATCATCGGTTGCTTTGGCCCTCTTCGGATGGTTCGCTGCTCCCGGTAAAGCTCAGGAAGCGCCTCGCACCATCCTCCAGGCCGACTTCGCGACGACGAATCCCGCCGCAGTCGTCTCTCAGGAGACACTGGCCTCCGTGAGCCTGACGACGCAGACCAACGAGGAGGTCGGAGGCAAAAAGTCACTCAAGGGCGATTCGCGGGCTTCCACTGCGGAGTGGAACGAGTTTTTCCACCTACGCTCGGGGCTGCTGATGCCTAAAGAAGCGTACCGGGTCTCTTTCGACTACCGGGTGCTGGCACGCGACGGCAACGCCCAGTTCTACGCCCTCTTCCGCCGTAAAGGCGGCGGGGGAGCGGTGGGCTGGAAGGACCTGGCCGGTGAAACGGGGGCGACGGGCCACATGGATATGGCGCTGGCTACCCATCGATCCGGAGATTTCGCCCTCATTATCGGCATTCGGAATCGAGGAGCGCTGGCGATCAATAACATCGTCATCCGAACCGACTCGGAAAACAGACCGTTGGACGCGACGTTACCGAACCCGGTCCGGGATCGAAAATACCCCGAAAACCACACCTATTTCCTGGATTCCGCCCATGGCAACGATAGCTCGGACGGCCTCACCGCACCCCATGCCTGGCAGACGCTCGACAACGTGAACCGGGGGGAGTTCTCCGCCGGCGACCGGATCCTGTTGAAATCGGGCTCGGCCTGGACAGGGTTCCTCGCACCCGGTGGAAGCGGCCACGAAGGTCTGCCCGTCCGCATCGGCTCATATGGTACCGGACCGAAGCCGCGTATCGACGCGGCAGGAAAATCTCTTGCTGCGCTCTATCTGCATAACGTCGAATATTACGAAGTCAGTGACCTGGACATCGCCAATACCTGCGCCGTCCGTCAGCCTAACCTTACCGGCGTACAGGTCTCCGTGCAGGATT
>JBBQPO010000011.1:0-48653 GCA_038217285.1 Chthonomonadales bacterium | reverse complement strand
TAGTGGAGGACACAAGGGCGATTTTTGTGAGGCGCTAGCGCCCCTCAAAAATCGGGCCGCAACGCGGCCCGCTCTCACACAGGAACCGGCTTTACCTTAATCGGGCCTCTTCCGTCGCGATAAGATCAGCGACATACGCCGCCGCTTCCGCCACCGCCACCGCAGAACGCGTACCCAGTTCGCGGCGCAGACCAATCTCGACCTCACCCGTCGCCAGTCCCTTCCCCACCACGACCATAATTGGGATACCGATGAGTTCCATATCTTTGAACTTGACCCCGGCCCGCTCTTCACGTTCGTCGAACAGAACATCCACTCTCAATTCGCGCAACTCCTGGTAGAGTTTCGTTCCGGCCGCCACCTGCGCCTCGTCCTTCATATTGGCGATCACGATGCTCACGGTGAACGGTGCGATGTTGATTGGCCAGACGATCCCCTGCGCATCGTGGTTCGCCTCGATGGCGGAGGCCATCGTTCGACTCACGCCCAGGCCGTAGCAGCCCATGAGAACCGGCAGTTTCTCACCGCTTTCACTCTGGTAGAGCGCCTGCATATCTTTGCTGTACTTGGTCCCGAGTTTGAAGATGTGCCCGACCTCGATCCCACGGGCATCCGTCAGATGCCCATCCTCACATCGGGCGCAGCGGTCCCCCGCGACAGCCGTGCGTATGTCGCCCCACTCCAACACCGTGAAATCATGGTCGGGGGTGACGTTGCGCGTGTGGGCGTCCGCCACATTTGCCCCGACAATGTAGTTCCCGCCCTCGCGGAGTTCCTGGTCCGCATAGATCGGCAGCGACTCCGCCAGTCCGACAGGCCCTGCAAAACCGATAGGCGCGCCGGTAACCCGCATCACCGTCGGTACATCCGCAAGTTCCACCGATTTCGCCCCCACCACACGCGCAAATTTCGGCAGGTTCAACTCTCGATCTCCCCGCACCAGCGCGGCCACAGGTTTCCCGTCGGCGGTGCAGATAATGGTCTTGATGAGGCGCTGGGCTGGCACCGACAAGAACACGCTCACCTCCTCGATCGTATGGGCTCCCGGCGTCGCCACGACCTCTGCAGGCAGCGGGGCCTCTCGCTCAGAAGCCGTATTCAGAGGCACCTCTGCGCGCTCCGCATTGGCGGCATACGAACAGGTATCGCACCGTAGAACCGTGTCCTCCCCATTTTCGGTCAGCACCATGAACTCATGGTTCTCGCTGCCGCCGATGGCGCCGGGATCGGCCTCAACGGCCAGATACTCCAGACCGCAGCGCCGAAAGACCCTTCCGTAGGCCGCATAGTTGGCCCGATAGATCGCATCCAGCCCCTCTTCGCTGTAGTCGAAGGAGTAGCCGTCGAACATCGTGAACTCGCGGCCCCGGATCAATCCGCCACGAGGCCGGGGCTCGTCCCGCTCTTTGGTCTGGATCTGATAGAGATAGAGCGGCATCTGCTTCCACGAATGGATCGTGTTGCGAATGATGTCGGTCACGACCTCCTCATGCGTAAATCCCAGAAAAAACTCCCGCTTGTTCCGATCCTTCAGGCCAAACAGAACGGGAACCGCCGACCGACCGGTTTCGTCCAGAAGCTCTTTCGGCACCAGGACCGGCATGTGGATCTCCTGCCCGCCGAAGGCGTTGGCCTCTTCCCGCACGATCTGCGCGATCTTCTCATGCACACGCCAACCGAGCGGCAGATACGAGTAGACGCCGGCGGCGACGCTGCGAACGAAGCCGCCGCGCAGCAGAAGTTGATGGCTCGTCAGTTCCGCTTCACGGGGAACCTCGCGCAGGGTCGGAAAGAACAGTTGCGATGCTTTCATATAAAAAGAGACACTCCTCATTCGTGATTGACAGTCGGGAGGGCCAGTCCCGCCACACCGACCGTACTAAAACTCTATGCGACGCAGGACGTGCATAACCGGACGTCGCTCCTTACCGTATTTTGCCTCGACCAGCGATATAAAGCGTCTCTTCGACCGTCTCGTCGCGAAAGGTGGTCAGCGAGTTGTGCATATTGACGCAGGTGCAGGCATGGTTGGGAATGATGCGGATTTTGTCTCCCACTTTGAGCGACACGTCGCCCGTGGCGAAGAGGTGACCATGCTCTTCGCTGATGCCCACGAATGTCAGTTCCGGATGGTCCAGAACTTCGCCGAAGGTCTTCTCGGCGAACGGGTTGTCGCTCGCAAGAGACTTCGTCCCCGCGTCGATCACCACCCGCCCATCCGACCGCACGCTGATGATCGTCGCGAGCACCGTAAGCGCACAGTGGTCCGCAGGTGCGCCTCGCCGCACCTGCGTGCAGTCGTTGAAAACATAAACTCCGGGCCGCAGTTCCGTCAGATCGGGTTCCGGGGCCAGCAGCGCCGCGCCTGGCGTCGAGCCGACGCTCACCACCGAACATGGCGTACCCTGGTCCCGTAAAGCCGAGGCGGTTTGTCGCATCTGCGCGGCGACCGAAGCGGCGGCTTCTGCGTCCACACACCCCTCTTTACCCCGATAGAGATGGCCTTCGTGCGTAAAAATACCCAGAAACTCAAGCCCCGCGTGATCGGTCACAAGTTTGGCCAGCAGCAGTGTCTCCCCGAGCGAGCGAGTTCCGGCGCGTCCCAGGCCGGTATCGACCTCTATCATGATCGGAACCTGAAGTCCTCGCGCCTTCGCTGCCACCCCGATCGGTCCAGCCACCTCCATACTGTCGGTCCCAACCCGTATCTTCGCGTGGTCCAGAAGAGACATCAGCCGCTGCACTTTAATGGCGCCGACGATTTCGTTCGCGATGAACAGATCTCTACAGCCGGCGTAGGTCATCACTTCGGCCTCACCCAGCTTCGCGACCGTCAGGCCAGCTGCTCCCGCCGCAAGCTGCATTCGCGCGATTTCCGGAGTTTTGTGGGTCTTCATGTGCGGCCGTAACGCTTTTCCGCCCGCCCCCACCCTCGCTGCCATCTCGGCGATATTGCGCTCCAGGCGGTCGCTGTCCACCAGCAGCGTCGGAGTGTCCAGATCGTAAATGCTGTTCATTGTCACCTCGGTTGTAAGAGAGACAGGGCTCTGTCTCGGAAAGTTGCAGGCCGCCTGCCGCCCCTCTTTCGCTCTCGTATTCCGGGATTCCTCCCGAAATGGCCGTTTGCCGCAGGCAGGCAACGGAAATGGCTCGGACAACGTATTCTAAGAGAGAGCATCGCCCCGCTGCAAAGGGTGGTCGGTGCCATTTCAAACATGCTTGAGAACAGGGCAACGACGGAACTATGAATGGACGAACCCTTCTGCTTCAGATGGCGGGCAACAAAAAAATGGAGTCGTTTGTGCGGAACAACGGCTTGGCCGTCCGCTCCGCCGGTCGGTTCGTCGCTGGAGAGTCCGTCGCAGACGTGATAGCTCCCGTTCAAGCCCTGAACGCGCTCGGCATTTCGGCGACGCTCGACCTGCTGGGCGAAAGTGTGCAAAACGAGCAGGAGTCTGCTCAGGTTCTCGACACCTATCTGCAACTCTTCCAGACGATCCACGCGCAGAGTCTGAACGCAAATGTCTCGATAAAATTAACCGCACTGGGGCTGGACATCGACTCTGAACTCTGTTACCGTCGTATGGAACGGCTGTTAAACGCCGCCGGTCCCGAGCAGTTCGTGCGTATCGATATGGAGGGCTCCGACTATACGGAGCGCACCCTCGATCTTTTCTATCGGCTCTGGAACAGTCCGCAGTCGTATCGCAATGTCGGTGCCGTGATACAGTCCTACCTGCGTCGGAGCGCCGAGGATGTCGAGAGGCTCATCACGATGGGCGCGCGCGTCCGGCTCTGCAAAGGCGCCTATAAAGAGCCGGAAGCCGTCGCGTTTCCTGTGAAAGCCGACGTCGATGCCAACTATGTCCGCCTGATGGAGCGTCTGCTACAAGACGGGAACTATCCCGGTATCGCCACGCACGATGAGAAGATAATCGAGGCGACACGGGCGTTCGCGACGGCAAACGACATCGGCCCGGAGAGGTTCGAGTTCCAGATGCTCTTCGGCATCCGCCGCGACCTTCAAACACATCTCGTCAACGACGGCTACCGTGTGCGCGTCTACACACCCTTCGGCACACACTGGTACCCGTATATGATGCGTCGGCTGGCAGAACGCCCCGCGAACCTCTGGTTCGTACTCAAAAACTCCTTGCGCGGCTAGACCGGCCCTCCCCTGGCGAAGGATCCGCTACTGCCACCGCAGTAAGGCCGCTCCTGCCGGGTCGAGAACGACTTCTCCACTCACCGTCCCGTCACCCTGTTTGCCGGCCCACGAGCTCCATTTGCCGGTCTTCAAGTCGAGCTGCTCTACCGCGCGCTTGACAGTGTTGAGCGTCAACTGGCCCTTCGTTGCAGCCCGATAGTCCCGGTTCGTCACCATCACGTAGAAGTAACCTTTCGTTCCACGAAACGTCCCGACCGTCAGATTCCCCGCTCCGGTGACCTTGACAAGCGACTCGTCGGTTGCCGCCGTTCCATCAGGCGGGATCGTACCAGACTGAAAGGTCTCATCGACCTGCGCGTCGTAAAGCCACGCAGCCAGCGCCCGGACCTCGGCATTGACTTTGCGTACCGGCGCATAGAGTGGCCCCGGACTGCCATCCCGATTGCGGATCGTGTGGCTCCAGTGGAACGACGGATCGTTCGGCTCCCAGTAGGTGAAGTAGGCCAGACCTTTGGCCCCATACACCAGCGACTGCATGGCTTCGAAACGGAGCTCATTTTCCGTCAACGCTCTATAGGGTCCGTGCTGCACAGAGAGCACGATCTGCCAGAAAGGGGTCGCGGGCTGCGTGGCGTTGGAAGCGCGCTGCCCGGCAGCGAGATTGCTGAAAAATCCAGGCCTGTCTCCATCCGTCAAGAGAGCGTAGTGATCCCAGCTCAGGACGTCGGGCTTCACAACCTCCATAAACCGACTGAGATACTGGGCATAGGTGAGGCTGTTGAGTTGACTGGGGTTGGCGGTCAGGTCGGTGGTGGCGTAGTTCGGCAGCAGGTTGATGAAGACCATGCGGTTCGGGTCGAGGCGATGCAGTTCCGTGACGACTTCGGCCAACTCCCCGAACGCGTTTGCGCCCGGTTCGTCTGTGAGAAAATAGCCCATCAGGGCCGTACTCTTGCGATAGTCGTTGACGATATCTCGCAACGCCGTCCTGCCTGCGGGGTTGTTGGACAACGTAAGCGGCATGCGCGCATCGCTGATGACCGCTTTCAACCCGGTCTTCGCCGCCAACTCCAGTATCTTCCGATTGCGCGCTGCCGTGGCCACCCCCTCACAGGGCGGCATCACCACCGAAAATCCGGCATCTGCAATCGCGCGGTACTGTTCCAGCGTGATGTACGGCTCCGGGGGGCCGCACCAAAACGTGATCGGGAACAGTTTCGGTGACCAAACCCCGCTCTTCTCCTGTTCGGCAGCGAACGAAAGGGAGTTCAGGCCGACGAGAGCCAACAACCAGAAGCACCATGAGAACCGATACATAAACACTCCTCATCCCATCTTAAGCCTGCCGCATACCCGTCGTTCCTTGACTTCCGGCCCCACTTGCCATATAATACACCCGGTCGTACGATTGTCACGCGGTTGGCGGAGTGTAGCGCAGTTGGTAGCGCGGGTCGTTTGGGACGATCAGGTCGCAGGTTCGAATCCTGTCACTCCGATATAGTTTCGCCTAAGTAGGCGCTCGGTCAACGTTCGTAGAAATCGCAAGTACGCTGATCTCGAAAAAATACGAGCCTTCAGCGGTTGACCGCTTAGGCGAAATCGGGTGGGCCGACGTGTCCACAGCGCTGGCAATAGATGTCGTCTGCGATCGGGCTGTAGGCTAAGCCGTTTCCGGCACAGAAATAGGGCAGTGAAGACACCCACTCGCCCCGGCACTTTTCGCAGAGCGCTCCCGTGGGCGGACGCAACGCCGGTTGCGCTGTCTGGTCCTCCCCGATGTCACCCAGTGGGCGTAAGCGACGGAGCAGCCTGACTGCGTCCCGCGGATCCTCGTTTCCCCCACCCGGTTCCTCGTTCATCGTGGCCTCAGCTCCAGCGTCAACGGCAGAACATCGGGTTCACATTCGAGCCCCGCTCCCCCAATGCCGCGCATGACGGCGATCTCGCCGCAGTCGGGGAATTTGGGGCAGTAGACACATTCCGTCCAAACTTTCCGTGGCAGAACCGACTTATCGACGACCTGAAACGCCGACTTGACAAACAGATCCGGCACATACGTCAGGGCAAACACGCGGGAGATTCCGACCTCCTCGGCCTCCAGAAGACACGCTTCGATCAACTCTTTGCCGTATCCCCGTCCCTGTGCCGCCACGGCGACCGCCAGCGACTTCAGCTCCGCCAGATCCCGCCACGTCACATGCAACGCGGCGCATCCTACGATCCGGCCCTCCTCTTCGATCACGAAGAAGTCTCGAATGTTCTCGTAGAGCTGGCTCAGGCTCCGGTGCAGCATCGCGCCACCATCCGCAAACCCGTTGATGATCTGCTGCATCGCGATGACATCGCCGGTTTTCGCGCGTCGAATCCGTCCTGAGCCTGTGATCCTTTCTCGTCGTTGCGCCTCTGTCTGCGTCATACCCTCACCCCTCGTCCACGATTATGTTACTCTTCCTAGTCCCATTGTACGCGAATCGGCGCAACATTGCAACCTGCACAAATGGGAAAGAGCCGGAAACTCGTCGTCGCGACGCCAGGGCGACAGGAGTTCAACGCGCCATGAGCGCCCGAAGGTTCTGCACCATGAGCGGCTCCAGTTGACTGCCGACCGAGACGCTGGCTTCATAGTGGTACAGTTCCAGTCCGTAGTCCTCCGGAGTAAGGATGTAGCCAAGTTCGTCGCTGGTCAAACCGAGAAGAAATTTCGGCTTACCGTGCATCAGGCTTTTCAGATAGAACCCGATGTTCGGCAGCACCTCACCAGGCAAGGTCAGAAACTCCGCCTCGCCGATGGTGATACGGCAGACTTCCGTTTCGAGGTTGGCCCCTTTCATTTCGGCTTTGGGAAAGATCTTCAACGCGACCAATGCCTTAAAACGCGGATTGTCGAGCGGCACCTCAAACACGCGTCGGCCGGTCGTGATCGGAACATTTCGTACCACGGTCGTTCCCTCGATCAGTTCCAGCACCCGCTTTCCGAGGCTCGTTCCGATGGCCTCCGCCGCCTGCCAGTTCTCACCCTTGGGGGTCGTCGACTCGTCGAAATCGGCGGTCACCATGCCGCCCTGTGCGCCGTTGAGGTAGAGGCAGATTCCGCCGCCGCCACTCTCGACCGTATCATACAGCCAGTGTGGAAAGTCGGCCGTCATATGGTGCGTATTCATGATTTCGGGATGGCAGGCATAGTTGACGAAGGTCGCGATGGGCTTGCTGCCGACGGACTCGACGACCTGCATGACGCCCAGTTCCGTGTCTAGTATGCGTGGCACACGGATATTCTTGGAGATACGCGGAACCTTCGTCGTACTGGCGAAACGGACGGCGGCGGGCTGAAGACGGGCGGCCGTCGCGTCTACCAGACGGGCCACGCCCTCCCGAAACGAGGCCATCCAGGCGTGATCGACGCCCGACGTCTGAATGTCCGGACCCCACTGCCCCAGCGGATCGGGACCGGAATGCGTATGGGTCGCGGAGATATAGAGATGTTCCGGAGTGACGCTCTTGACCATCGCCCGTATCTTCTCGATCTGATAGCGCGGAACACCCAGCAGATCGCAGGAGACGAACGCGATCCGGGTCCGTCCAGACTCAAGCACGAGACAGCGCGCCATCAAAGGATCGTGCGCGTCGATACTTTTGCGATCCATGCCATAGCCTGCCATGAAGACAGGGTTCTTCGGGGTAATATCTTGTTTGCCTGCCGCAGCGCGGAGAACCTGTGCCGCTTCCTGTGCCTGTGAAACGGTGGCCGCAAGGAAGCCGACGCAGCAGAGCGCGGCGACAAAGAGCGTGGTACCTTTTCCGAACATCATTCTCTCCTCTCGAATCACGACCGAACAGAGTTTAACTATGCAGCCAGCCAGACGCACCGACCCGGTCCCGACACGACCCGCTGCTGTGGAGCCTCCCGTTGCCATCGCGCCGACGGGTCACGCGCAACGCGTGACCGTTCGGGCCGTGGCGCTCGGTGCGGTGCTGATCCCGATCAACGCCTTCTGGATCGTGCGACTCGAACGCGTTATGTTCGGCCCCTACCCTTCTACCATCTCACTCTTCGCAAACGTCGTCTTTGTCCTGTTCCTGTTCGTCGGCCTCAACGCCGTGCTGAAACGACTTGCGCCGAAATCCGCATTTTCACAGGGTGAGCTCCTCACCCTCTACACCATGCTCGCCATCTCGACCGGACTGGCCGGACTGGACGGCGTCGGAATCCTCAGCCAGATGATGCCGCACGGAGCCTGGTTCGGGCCGGTCCATCACTGGGAGCCGTTTTTAGGCGCGTTTCCCCACTGGCTCGTCGTGACCGACACGGAGGCGGTGCGCGGCCACTACATCGGCAATACGACCTTCTACCGACTCGCCATACTGAAAGTGTGGATCGTGCCAATACTGGCATGGACCGGGTTCATCACGCTGCTGCTCTTCGTCGCCAACTGTATCAACGTCCTCGTACGGCGTCAGTGGGCCGACAACGAACGACTGACCTTTCCGATCCTCTGCCTGCCCCTCGAGATGACTAAGGACGGAGTCGGCACGACTCTCTTCCGCAATCGCCTGCTCTGGGCTGGCTTCGTGATCGCCGCCGGACTCAGCCTCTGGAACGGCCTGGCGTTTCTCTATCCCTCGCTGCCCTCCCTGCCGCTGGGCATCACGGATATGAAGGGGCTCTTTACCGCCAAGCCCTGGAACTCCATCGACTGGTTTCCCATCACCTTCTATCCATTGGCCATCGGGCTGGGCTTCCTGCTTCCGCTCGATCTGCTCTTCTCCTGCTGGTTCTTCTTTCTCGACTGGAAAATGCAGGGCGTCGTCTCCAATGCGATGTCCTGGGACACGACGCCCGACTTTCCGTTCATCAAGGAGCAGGGCTTCGGGAGTATCATGGGGCTGTTTCTGTTCTATCTCTGGACCGGCCGCAAGACTTATGGCGCGATCTGGCGGAACGCCCTCGCCTCCTTGCGGCCGGGTGCGCCGCCACAACGGACTTCCGAAGCCCTGAGCGACCGGGCGGCGCTTCTCGGACTCGGCCTGGGAACAGTCGGCCTGATCGCCTTCTGCCTGACAGCGGGGGTCGCCTGGTGGGTCGCCGCCGCCTTCTTCGCACTCTATCTTCCGACCATCGCGGTCATATCCCGTATTCGTGCGGAACTCGGAGCTCCCGTCCACGACTTTCACTTCATGGGGCCGGACTCGATGCTGCCCCGTCTCGTCGGTTCCGCCACTTTGAAACCGGCAGATATGGCCTTTTTCACGTTCAGTTACGCCCTGACCCGTGCCCACCGCAGCGACACCATGCCCGTCGGCCTGGAAGGACTACAGATGGCGAAACTGCGGCACATGGACGCCAGACGTATGTTCTGCGCGATCCTGTTGGCGACCGTCCTCGGTACGCTCGGGGCCTTCTGGGCGTTCGAGCATCAGGCTTATGCGCTGGGAGCCGCCTCGAAATTCAATCAGGGTTCGGGGCACGCGATGGAGGCGTTCAATCGAACCAACAGTTGGTTCAGCGGCTCCCTCGACCCGAAACCAAATGGCCCGGCCACCCTTGCCATACTCATTGGCATGGGCACAACGCTGGCCCTGTTCGCCCTCCGCCTGCGCTTCTTCGGGTTTCCGTTTCATCCGATCGGCTATGCGATCTCGTCGTCCTGGGCGATCAATCTGGTATGGCTGCCGATGTTCATCGCGTGGGTCTTGAAAGGGGTGACACTGCGTTACGGCGGCCTCCGGAGCTATAAGCAGTTCGTTCCGTTCTTCCTGGGCCTCATCCTGGGCGACTGCGTGATGGGCAGCGTATGGGCCTTGTTGAGCGTGCTCCTGAATGCACGTACCTATAACTTCTTCGGCGCGTAGCCGCATTCGCAAGCGCGGGAAGGCATTTGTCACTCCCCTTCCGTCAGGAGGCGGCGCGCCATGCGACGGTAGCCTTCGGCAAGCAGGTCGCTCATATTGCGGACATCTTCGGCGTTGTACTCCAGGAGCACGTCGAGCGACTGCTTTCGTCCAGCCCGAAATTCGTTCCAGAGCCTCACCGCATCCCAGCCCGAGAGCCCGGTCGTTGCATTCGAGCGCTGCATACCCAACTGCGTCTCAATGCTCTTCAATCCGCCTCGCAGGCCGAGCTTTCGCATGAGGTAACAGAGATCGACATGCATCTGCGGCAGCGGCATCTGCGGAAAGGCCCGTTTGAGAAAGGGGATGTCGAAGCCGGTTCCAAAGAAGGTGACCAGCATCGCAGCCTCCGCCAACGCCTCCGGGGCGTCCTGCAGATTGACGCCCTTCACGAACTGGCGCATGGTGTGCCCGTCGAACACGCCGACAACGGTCAGGTCGTTCGGATTCATACCGCCGTTCGTCTCGATGTCGACGAAGGCCAGCCGGTGTCCGAAGGCCGGAACCGCCCGCCAGTGCTCGGAAGCCGGCAACAGCTTTGCGAACCAGGCGAAATCCTCGTCGTCCAGCCGCTGCCGGGATTCGGCGACGATGGGGGTCAGTAGAGCCCGCTGTGCGGTGGTCAGGGGCCAGAGGTGGTCCGGCCCGTTGAGATAGGTCTGCCAGTCGCGTGCTCCCGCCTGCCATAGTCGGCGTTCGATCGTAGGGCCGATACCCTGCGCATGGGAAAAGGTCGCTTCCAGTAGAGACGGCAGGGTCATGAATGGGTCCAGTCCTCGGCTCGACCGTAGTTCGGCCATGCCATCCAATGCAGGTGCCGGTACATACGCCGTACGGCCTCGAAACTCCTTGTCGCTCGCTTGCCTGTAACAAACCAAGGTGGCGTTCGTCCTATTGGATAGGGCTGACGTTGCCATGATCTCCGCCCTGAAAGGAACTTCCGCAACCATGTACGAACCTCGACAGTCCGCCGTTAAACTTTTTCTGGTCAGCCTGCCGGCGCTCCTCGGACTCGTCGGCCTCAGTACCGGGCATCCCGCTTGCGCGCAACAAGCCGAGCCGAGCCATAACCTGAACGACTACGCGGTGAGCAAACTGAACGATTTTTCGGCGTCCATGAAAATTCTGGAGTTTTCCGAACACGAGGGCGTCAAGATCAACAAGGATTTTCCCCTCATCTACAAAATCAAAGGCGATATCAAGGTCCAGTACAAAGAAGAGAACAAGCTACGCGTCGACGGCCTGCTCGGCGCTTCCAACGCGACCTTGATCGTAAACGGCACCACGCAGTACGCCACTATTCCTGCCGCTCACATCAAGACGAAGATTTCGCTGGGCAAAGAGCCAGGCAAACGCAAGACGCTGCTCGATGTCGGCATGATATCACCGGGTTATCTGGCTTATACGCAGTTCGAGTACAAGCGCAATCAGGTCGTGGACGGTGTCCTGTGCGCTGTGTTCAGTGTCAGCTACCGCGACAAAACGTTGGATACCTCGCATCGCATGATCTGGATCGATCCCAAGACCAAGATCACGGTGAAGCGGGACGAGTATTCGCAGGAAGGCAAACTGAACGCCACGTTCCTGTACCAGCATCCGGTCGATGCCGGCAACGGCTTCTGGTTCCCCACGCGTATCGAAGCCTTCAACAATGAGGGTAAGAAAGCGGGCGTGACGGGCTATAGCAGCGTCAAAGTCAATGTCGGCCTAATGGACAGTGTCTTCGTACAGTGACGGTTCGAACAGAACAGTGTCTGCTCGCCATATTGAACAGTAAAGCGGGCCTCCTTCCACGCAGGAACGGGGCCCGCTTGCGTTTGATCCGCCTGCTTTCCGTTGCGCCGGACGCCGGAATATGGCATAATGAGAGCAACAAAGCGCGGCGGTCATCGGGCCACCGGCAAACCGGTTCCTGCACCGAAAACGGATCGAGGTTGACGCGAAATGAGCAAGGGAATGGTTGTCGCCGCGATGAGCGGCGGGGTCGATAGCGCGGTGACGGCAGCTCTCCTGCAGAAGGAGGGCTACGAAGTAGTGGGCATCACCCTGCAGATATGGCAGGAGCATGCCGATCAGGGCAAATACGGCGGATGCTGTTCTCTCGGAGCCGTCGAGGACGCCCGTCGCGCCGCTGCTAAGATCGGGATTCCCCACTATGTGCTCAATTTTCGGGACTATTTCGCGGAGAAGGTCATCGACAACTTCGTGGCAGAATATAGTCGCGGTCGGACGCCGAACCCCTGCGTCGAGTGCAACCGCAGTGTCAAGTTCGACGAGTTGCTCCGCCATGCCGAAGACCTCGGCGCGGACTATCTTGCCACGGGCCACTACGGGCGCATTCGCTTCAACGAGAACAGCGGACGGCACGAGCTGATGAAAGCAAGGGACGAGAACAAGGACCAGTCGTATGCGCTCTATACGCTCACGCAAAATCAACTGAGTAAGACGCTCATGCCGCTCGGGCACCTGTCCGGTAAGGACGAGACGCGCCGCATTGCCAACGAACTCGGCCTCTCCATCGCCAACAAGGCCGATTCGCAGGAGATCTGCTTCGTTCCGAAGGAGGGATATGTCTCTTTCCTTCAGGAGAAGGCCCCCTCCGTCGCGCGTCCCGGCAACATCGTCGATACGAGCGGCAAGATTCTCGGCGCCCATCTTGGGGTCGCCTTCTACACTATCGGACAGCGTAAGCGGCTGCCAGCCAGTGCGACTGGTCCCCTCTTCGTCCTCTCGCTCGATGCCGAGACAAACACCATCGTCGTCGGCTCAGACGATGAGTTGTTTGAAAATGGACTGATCGCGGACAACTGTCTGTGGAGCGCCATTCCGGACATTGCCGGCCACAACGGGCCAATGAACGTCGCCGCTAAGATCCGTTACAACGGCACAGCGGCTCCCGCTCGGATCACCGCAGGCGAGGGAGAGAGAACGGTCGTCGGCTGGTTCGATACTCCCCAGCGCGCCATCACACCCGGACAGGCGGCAGTCTTCTACGGCGGATCGGGAGACGAGGAAGGGCAGGTCGTGGTGGGTGGTGGAACGATCGTTCGCACGATCGACCGTGAGCCTGCCGTCTCTCTCCCCTGAAACCGTGCCGACTATCCTAGCGTAATCTCTTCAGGACAGGAAACCCTCCGTTGATCACGACGTCTGACGACAACCCGAACCTTTTGACGGCAGCGCGAGCGGCTGGAAGGCGGGCCTACTGCCCCTACTCACAGTTCCCGGTCGGAGCTGCTGTCGATACCGACATCGGTCTTTTCACCGGCTGTAATGTGGAAAATGCGAGCTATGGTCTGGCCGTCTGTGCGGAGAGGGTCGCCCTGTTCACGGCGATCGCCGCTGGCGCGAAGAGAATAGATCATCTGGCCGTTTCGTGCCTCAACGCCGGTGAGTCCGATCCTCCCGGCAGCCGGATGCCGTGCGGCGCGTGTCGGCAGGTCATCACGGAGTTCATGGCGGCGGATGCCTTAGTAACCGTCGATGGGGCCGGAGTCTGGAAGGTCGCCGATCTGCTGCCACTGGCCTTCCAACTCCAGTGCCAGCCTTTTCTCAAATCCGGGTCGGCGGCTTGCCCGCTCTCCCAAACTCCCGAACACCCAAACGAAATGGAACCAACGCTTTGACCTGGGACATTCATGTACTTCTCGTTCTGTTACTGATAATCGGGATCGTTGCGGTTATTCGCCTCTACTCCGTGTTAGGGCAGGTCCGTCAGTCGCTCACGAATCTGGAAGAGACCCGCACCGAGATCAGCGGTACTCTGAAACATCTCGACGCCGTGGCGCAGTCCACGGAAGAGGTGTTGCGGACAGAAATAACGCCTACCCTTCAGATCGCCCGAGCAACGCTTGCAAATTTGGAAGTCACGACACGCGCGCTGGCCGAGACGACACTCGCCGTCCGCGGCCTCACGGGACGCGCGGAACAAGCGGTCAATGCCCAACGTCTATTGAGTGCAGCGGTCCCGATAGCCCGCATGATGACCGCACGCGGCGGCGGTATTGCCGCCGGTCTGGTGGCAGGAATCGGAAGCGGCATAAAGGCCATCTTGGGAAGGAAAAAGCGGTCTACCGAGGCCCGTCCGGAGTTGGAGCCCACGCCGCAACGAGCGGCTCTTTCGAGTGAAGCGCCTGCGAACCCGATCCTTCCACCGGATACCGGTTCGGATCACCGCCGCAGTTCACGTAAGCAGTCAAATATCTGAATGACTTTCGTTTGTCTGGAAAAGGCAGCGATTGCCAACAAACACATCACAGGAGGAAACATAGATGGCAAGCAATGATGAGGATCGCAGCGTACTTGTGAGCGTTCTCGCCGGTATCGGCATCGGCGTTCTGGTCGGCGCGGTAGCAGGACTGCTCCTGGCTCCGAAATCCGGCGAAGAGACTCGCGACGATCTCAGCAAGGCCCTCGGCGACTTGAGCGACAAGGTAACCGACCTCGGAAAGACCGTTGGCGGCAAGGTCTCCTCTGCGGTCGACCGAACGCGCGCGCAGGTCGTTCAGAAGCTGGGCGAGTCTTCGTCGGACGGCGAATAGGAGATCCGGCAAAACCTATGCAGGAACCTCCTACCGCAGCCACGACTGTTCTCGACAAGGTAGCGGAGGTGGAGCATTCTGCTCCACCTCTGTCTCCTGCCGCCATTACCGACCTGCCGCAGATCGATGGGACCCCTGTCGAAACTCCACCGCTCGTCACCGTAGTGACGCTCGCCTCCCCTCGTCCCGGAGAACTCCCGTTCGAGCTGACTCTGCGGATGCCGTCGCGCGCCATGTATCCGTTCGGGTGGACGAATCGAGATCTGAAGCGCGCTGTCGCCCTGTTCCTCAGCGGGATTGTCGCGCTGATTTTCTTATGGCAGGTACAAGCGATCCTCCCGCCGTTTCTCATCGCCTTTTTCCTGGCCGCCCTCTTGAACCCGACGCTACGGTACCTGGAACGCCATGGCCACTCCCGTATGCGGGCCATTATGACCCTCTATATGGCCGGCATGGCCTTTGTCGGCGTCTTCTTCGTCTTCGTCGTCCCTGTGGTAAAGGGACAGGTGGATGAGCTCAGCGGCAACGTGGAAGGCTACTACGCCCAGATACAAAAGGGCGCCGACGCCTGGATGTTGAAGAACCAGCCTCTTTTAATGCGGTTCAACGTCCGGCAGCATCGCGTCGCCGACATGATGGACCAGAAGACGAGCCCACTGCGCACCGCTATCAATGGTACGTTGATCACGCTGACCGCCACCCTCGGCAACCTCGCTTCCAAAGCCATCTGGCTGGTCATCATTCCGCTGAGCTGCTTTTTCTTTATGCGCGACTACCCCGTAATTCGGGCGCGTATCATCGCCCTGTTTCCAGACAACTATCAAGGTCAGGTCGATGTCGTCAGCCGCGAAATTCTGGATATATTCACTGCCTACTTGCGAGGTCTTGCGAAAGTCTGCGCCCTCTATGCCGTCGTCGCTACGGTTCTCTTTTCGCTCCTCGGCGTCAAATACGCCCTGTTTCTCGGCCTGATGGCAGGCGTCCTCTACGCGGTGCCCTATGTCGGTCAACTCATTACCGGACTCAGTTGCGGCATTGTCGCCTACACGATGTCCCGGCACAACGCCTTTTTCTTTGTCGCCATCGACGCACATTCCGTGAAGTACGCTATTATCGTCGTCGTCACCGCCATCGTGGTGCAGAACGTTTTCGATCAGATCCTCTACCCCCGCATCGTCGGCGGTTCTGTCGGCCTCCATCCGGTCGTCAGCATCTTCGCGCTCATGGCCGGGGCGACGCTGTTCAATGTGTGGGGCATGCTCGTGGCCGTCCCTGTGGCCGCTTCCATTCAGATACTGCTGACCTTCTTCTTTCCGAAACTGACCCAGAAGCCGCCGGCCCACCTGGTAAATGGCAGCTCCTGAGCACGAGGGAAGCTGCGGTCCTAGCTGTCACCTTCACGCGGTTCCAGGTCCGTTTCGAACAGTTCTCTCCCTCCGTTCGAGTATAATGATGGCATCCATTTGATCTTGATCTGATCCTGAAAGGAACCCCCTGACCGCATGAAAGCGATTGTCAAGACCCACCCCGGTCCCGGAGCCGAGATCATCGATGTGCCGGAGGCCCAGCTTAAACGCCCTGACCAGATCAAAGTGCGCGTCCTGGCGACTTCGATCTGCGGCACGGACTACCATATCTACAGTTGGGATCGCTGGTCGGCCGGTCGCGTAAAAACACCGCGCATCATGGGCCATGAGTTTGCCGGGGAGATCATCGAAGTCGGGTCCGAAGTCGATCATCTCAAAGTCGGCGACTACGTCAGCGGCGAGAGCCACTGGGTCTGCGGGCACTGTAAGCAGTGCCTCTTGAACGAACGCCACGTCTGTGCAAACACCCGCATTCTCGGAGTCGATGTCGATGGCTGTTTCGCGCCTTTTGTCGTCGTCCCGGCGGCAAGCGCCTGGAAAAACGACCGATCGATTGCTCCGGAGTTCGCCTGTATTCAGGATCCGCTCGGGAACGCCGTGCATGCGACGCTCGCCGGGGAGATCGTTGGCCGAACCGTCGCGGTTCTCGGCTGCGGCCCCATCGGAATGTTCGCAGTCGCGGTCGCGAAATCCGCTGGAGCCTCTCGCGTCTTCGCCACCGATACCAAACCCTACCGTCTCGACCTGGCGAAACAACTCGGCGCAGACGAGGTCGTGAACGTTGCGGAGTCCGATTTCGAAGCCAGGATCGCGGAATGGACCGAGGGAGAGGGCGTCGATGTCGTGCTGGAGATGTCCGGCGCGCCGAGTGCCATCCAGCAGGCGATGCGGATTGCGCGGCGTGGAGGCCGCGTCTCGCTCATGGGCATTCCCGCACAGAAGGTCGAACTCGACATGGCCGAAGAGATGATTTTCAAAGGGTTGACCATTCACTGCATCGTCGGTCGCCGCCTCTATGAAACCTGGGACACTATGCGTTCCCTGCTGGCGTCGGGTCGGCTGGATATCACGAAAGCGATCACCCATCGCCTCCCGTTCGAGCAGTTCGACCACGGGATGGAGCTGATGCGCGACGGCCTCTGCGGCAAAGTGGTGTTTCTCATGGACTGAAGTCCAGGGCCAGAACCCGCCCTTGCGAACAACGCCATCAACAATGCGCCGGAAATAGAGGACCATAGGCGCGAAGATTCGGGACTTTTGGTCTATGCCCGTCCGCCGGAACCGGTCTATAATAGGACTGTACTCTCCGGGCGCCGCTGGACCGTGTGGCGCTCGTGGCGATAACGTGGGGACAGAGCGAGGTAATTTCTACGGCAGGCTTAACGGGGATTCGTCCGGTTCGAAGGCGACCAGGTGGGCGTATCCGGCCTCGAGAATGGCCTGGACCGCAGCGATGGTTTCGGCCGCATGGATCGCCTCTCGCACACGGGCCACGCCATGATATCCCCGGAAGTAGTGCGGCAGTTGGCCGCGCAGGTGGCGCACAGCCCGTACCTCGCCCAGCGTGTTGGCAAGGTCGCTGACATGAGTTATCGCCGCTTCGATGCGCTCCTCCAGAGTCGGGGGCGGCAGCAGGTCGCCCGTGCGCAGATAGTGGACCGTATCGCGGACGATCCAGGGGTTGCCGATGGCGGCGCGGCCGATCATCACGCCGTCGCACCCGGTCTCCGCGAACATGCGGGCGGCATCCTGCGGGCAGCGTATGTCCCCGTTTCCTACAACGGGGCTCCGCACCGCCTGCTTGATCTCACGAATCAGATTCCAGTCAGCGGAACCCGTGTGGCCCTGGACCGCAAATCGTGCATGGAGGGCGAAAGCGGCGACGCCTACCTCTTCCAGCCTGCGTGCCAGCCCTGCGGTCGCCAGATGGCCATAGTCCCATCCAGCGCGGGTCTTGACGGTTACCGGTACAGGCACGGCGCGCACGATGGCATCAACGACCCGACACGCCGTCTCTTCGTCCTGCATCATCGCCGCCCCGCCACCGGTCTTGCAGACCTTCGGAACCCAGCATCCCATATTGATATCCACGATGTCGGCGCCCTCTCCCACCGCAACGCGAGCCGCTTCCGCCATGATAGCAGCATCCGCGCCAAAGAGCTGCACGGCCAGAGGGCGCTGCTCATCGGTGACATCGAACATCGTCATGGTGCGGACGCTCTTGTGGTGGATCGCCATCGTGCTGATCAGTTCGGTGACCACCAGTCCGGGACCGCCGATACGTTTGACGAGCCGACGATAGGCTCCATTCGTCACGTCGGCCATGGGAGCCAGCACGACGGGCGGATCGATGGCGATCGAACCGACATAGTAGGGTTTCAGGGCGGGCATTGCGCCGATCAGAGGCTCTTGTGCGTGTGGAGAGAGAGTCATAAGCGTCTTATGCCGTCGGGGAGGCGGTCGAAATCCAGACCTGCATCGGTCCCGCCTCCCGGTTGGCCCAGGCAAAATAGGGAATGGCCACGATCTCGACGAGATGCGTCTCCATTTCGGAGTGCCGCAGATAGGGCGCGTAGAGCGCACCGTCCCATTCGCTCGCGTTGGTGGCAAGCCCCGGTGCGCGCAGAACGACGACGCCGTCCAGAAGTTCCGGCTGAAACTCGGCGGAGATATCGGCGTCGTCCGGCAGCGCGATGTCCCAGACGTCGGCCGTCGGCTGGTCGGCCTGTTCGAGGCAGTAGACGAGCGGCCCGCGCTGGAGCGCGACGCGCCCTCGGTTCGCGAGCACATGCGGGTGCGCCTCGACGCGCTGAACCGTCATCTCCAGATCGAGGGTGACAACATCGCCCGCCTTCCATTCGCGTTCGATCACCAGATAGTCGCGCTCGACTTCTGCCTCGGAATCCGATTGGCCGTTCACGGTAAACGTCACGCTCTCCGCCCACCACGGCGTTCTCAGAGAGAGCCGCACCGGCCTCTGCGGAGCGTTTCGGATCGTGAAAGTGACGCGCCCATCCCACGGAAAATTCGTCTCGACATCGAAGGCAAAAGCATCCCCACCCGGCAGAGTCAGATCCGCGCTGCTGTTGGCATAGAGATGGACTCCGACGCTGTCGGGGGCCACCGTGTAGAAATAGCCGGACAGGGAGGCCAACAGGCGGGCAACATTAGGCGGACAACAGGCGCATCCAAACCAGGCCTGACGCCGATGACTGCCCCGGTCCGCCAGCGGATTCTGATAGAAGTAGTGCCTGCCGTCCAGCGATAGCCCCGGCAGCACCGCATTGTAGAGAGTTGTTTCCATCAGGTCGGCGTATTTCGCCTCACCGGTGAGGAGCAGCATCCGCCAGTTCCACATCACACTGCCGATGGCCGCACAGGTCTCCGTATAGGCGCGGTCGTTGGGGAGTTCATAGTCGCTTCCGAACGCCTCTCCCTCCCACCGTGCCCCGGCCCCACCCGTTACGTACATACGGCGGCGTGTCAGGTTGTCCCACAGTCCCTCGAGCGCGGGCCGGAAAGCAGAATCGGGATTTTCCGCGACGATGTCGGTCGCGCCGCAGGCGAGATAGAGGTGCCGCACGGCGTGCCCGACGAACTCCCGCTGATCCGAGAACGGCAGATGATCCTGATGATACATCGAGTTGCCGAACAGGCCAGGCTTCTGTCCGCGCTGCTTCACCATGAAATCGGCCAGTTCGAGATAACGTCGCTCGCCTGTCGCACGGTAGAGCTCGACGAGCGCCATTTCGGCCTCTTCGTGTCCACACGCCCCCGGCCGCTTGCCTGGACCGAAGGTGCTATCGAGACAGTCGGCAAGGCGCTTCGCAATGTCCAGAAACGAGGATTTACCGGTGGCGCGATGATGCGCCACGGCGGCCTGAATGAGATGTCCTGCACAGTAGAGCTCGTGCATATCCTTCAGATTGGTAAACCGCTCCTTCTCACGCTCGAACATGAAATAGGTGTTCAGGTAGCCGTCCGGCTGCTGCGCGGCGGCGATCTCTCCAATCACAGCGTCCAGTTCTGCATCGAGTTTCGCGTCCGGAAAGGCGGCCAGAGAGTTCGCTGCGGCCTCCGCCCATTTGTAGACGTCCGAATCGTTGAAGTAGATGCCCTGAAATGGGCCGTCCTTCTTGCCCGCAGCACGCCGGAAGTTATCAATGCGACCTGTCTCTTCACACTGCTGCAACTGCGAAGGAATCGTCCGCTCACGGTTGCGTCGTATCCGGGGTTCCCAGAATGCGTCTGTCAGACTGACGTCGGCGATTGCGACAGGCTTCCAGACACAGTTCGGACTCCGCGTGGTATCCACGACAAACGCCCGGTTGCCCGTCCTCTTCTGCGTCTCGCTCATCCTCGTTTCTCCTCGCTTGCGGCCACCATGTGAACAAAGTAGGCATGAACCGTGGCATCGCCCGTCAGTTCAGGATGAAAGGCCGTCGCCAGCAGGGAACGTTGCCGCACCGCGACGATCTTGTCTTGAAACCGCCCTAATACCTCGACTCCCGCCCCGATTTCGGAAAGATACGGCGCGCGGATAAAGATTCCGCGTACGGTCTTGTCGGGCTGGCCGTCCCCCTGCCGAAACGGAATGTCCGCCTCGAAACTATCGATCTGGCGACCGAATGCATTCCGGGTGACCGTCGCATTCAGCAAGCCTAATGTCGGTTGTTCCGGTCGGCCTTCGATGCTCTGCGCCAACAAAATCATGCCCGCACACGTTCCATAGACAGGCATTCCCGCTTGAAAGCGTTCCTGAATGGCCTTGTCGAGTCCGATCCTGTTGAGCAGCTTTATAATCGTCGTGCTTTCGCCGCCGGGGAGGATCAGGGCATCGACCTGCGCCAGATCCGTCGCCGTTCGAACCTCGACGGTGGGCACTCCCAGCCCGTCAAGCATCTTACGATGCGCCTCGAAATCTCCCTGCAAGGCGAGCACACCGATCATACTATTTCGTTCACTATTCATGGGACATAGTATACCACGCCACCCCCAGGGGCATCGGGAGGGATCTTCAAAGAGGCGACAACACCGCGAAGTCGTTGCCGCCGTCAGTTCGGGTTCGGCGCGGCCTTGATGCTCTCCAGGATGGTGGAGGCACCAGGGCGGCGGTAGGAGCCTCCTCCGAACGCCTCGATCAAGATCCCGTAGCTCTCTTCCCAGGCATCGCGTTTGACGGTACCTCCTTCGGACTGGAGGATGCCGAGGGCGCGGCGCAGGTCGGGGGCGAGGGAGATGCGTGCCAGCAGCTCCCGGCGGGTCAGACCCAGTTCGGCAGCGGCCTGATTCAGGTTCAAGGAGGAGGCGTAGCGGCGCTGCAGAGCGACGAGAGGCTCTTCGGCGCTGGCGACCGCACCGGTCTCTCTCGCCGCCTTTACAAACCGAACGGTGTCGGCGTTGAGGAAGGCGTTCATCTGCGCGGGTTCCCGGTAGAGCGCCAGGGCGGCGTTCCTATCATAGTCGGCGGCGGCGCCAGCAGAGAGCAGTGTGGGGCGGAGGGCGTCGGTGAAGCGACGCATGCCCTGGGTGTGGCAGCTCATACAGGTGAGGCCGTTGTGGACGACGGGATCGGTAATGTTATCGTGGTTGCTGACGATGGCGATGGGAGCATCATCAATGCGGTTGCCGCGCCCGTCAACCAGGAGATAGCCCTGGAGACCGTTGGGAAGATTAAAGATGATCTCTCCACCGGAGGGGACGAAGGTGAGGGGATGGGTGAAAATATTCTGCTCACCAGCGTTGCTCTGGAAGTCGTAGGAGCGCCAGTAGGCGCCGTAGGAGGTGGAGTGGCGCTCGACGACGCGGTTATTGCGGGAGACGCCGCTCTCCTGCAGTCCGGCGCGGATGGCGCGGTTCTGTTCGATATCCTGATCCAGAGAGACGTTCAAGCGCTTCTCCAACTCCTGTGTGTTCGCCGGAAGGTCGAGGAGATCGTGATAAAGCGGAGGGACTGCGGCGGCGGCGACGAACCAGTCAGCGCGAAGGTAGGCCAGGTCGCAGCCGGTCAACTCCTGGATATGCTGGGCCGCGTGGGAGGTTCGGAGAACGCCGTAGGGGTAGGCTTCCAGAAGACGTTGCCAGGAGCGTTCGGACCAGCCGTAGCGGCGCAGATCGATGCGTAGCACGGAGCCGAGACGATCAACGGCGACAGGAGGGGTGACCTGCGGCTGCCAGGAGAGGCTATTAAGCAGTCGAGAAAGGCCCCGGCGATAGGCGGTTATCTCCGCTTCGGTCACGCCGCTGCCAACCAGACTGGTAAGGGTAAAATAGCGCAAAAAGGGCCGGTCGGCGGCGGGGCGATGGGCGAGGTCCTGTTCGATGCGCTGCAGGAGGGCCTCCTCGTTCTGGGGAGCGGCGGCGTTCGCAGCGTTGCCAGAAGGAGGCTCCGGCGCGGCGGCAAATATCCAGGCTTTGAGGGCGGCTTTCTCCGCAGAAGTAAGAGGGTCGTGGGAGGAAGGTGGAGGCATGGCGCCCTCCGCTTCCAGAACGGCGCGAAGGTAGATGCGAGCGCTCTCGAAGTGGTCGGTGCGGATCTGCTCTTTCTGCAACATAGCGGCGCGGCTGCGGAAGTTGAAGCCGCCAATGGCCTTCTCGCCGTGGCAGGCGCCACAGTGGGCTTCGAGGACGGCGTACGCACTGCGGGCGAGGTCCGTGGGTGGAGGCGCGACAGACCGCGACGGGGTCTGGGAACCAGCCGTGAGCAGGCAGGCG
Organism: Chthonomonadales bacterium; assembly: GCA_038217285.1. Classification (GTDB taxonomy): domain Bacteria; phylum Armatimonadota; class Chthonomonadetes; order Chthonomonadales; family Chthonomonadaceae; genus JANXLO01. The sequence goes on along the minus strand of JBBQPO010000011.1, from coordinate 25,974 downwards.
AACAGTGACATTATGCCAAGGACGCTGATGGTAAGAAGAGGCTTCATCGGGCGGTTTCCTCTGGCGGTGGCCGACAAGCGGTTTCCTCTGGCGGTGGCCGACAAAAGGACAAGGGAGTCAAAAGCTAGGAGCTCATTCGCCGTGTGGAACGAATTCTCCTGCATGCCCGCTCGCTCCCATATACCGACCGGCAGGCGGACTAAGGGAGTGACAGTTTGATAACATGATCGACGATGTTGTTTCCCGGATGATTGTCCCATTGATCGGCGCGTATGGTAGCGGTCATAAAAAACTGAGCTTCACTGCGCGGCGCAACGTCCACACTCAGGGTGACACGATCTCCCGGTCTCAGTTCGCCGACATCGACATCGACAATTCGCTCCTTCACAGTCACGCGCCCGGAACCGCTGTGGGCCGACACAAATCCCCAACCTGGCGGCAGCGTCAAGGTGAGGTTCGTTCCCGAAGCGAGACCGGGTCCATTGTTGGCGGCGACGATTTTGCAGGAGAACGTGCTGCCCGCCCGCACAAACTGGGGCGTGTGGCTGACAGAGACGCTTAGATCCGCAGGAGTGACCGGCTTCCCGACGATGAACGAACGCAGCCAGCAGACCTGCGTCGCGGTGCGAAACGCGAAGCCGTCGTCTCCCCAGCGAATCAGGTTGGTGGCGCCCGGCACTCCCGGCAACTTCAGGCGATCAAGCGCGACGAAGGTGCTATAGTCGTCAGAGGCGATATGGTCTCGATTCAGGAAGAAGACTCGATTGAATCTGGGATCGGGGACCGGTGTGGAGTCCCAACTTCCATCGGGCATCTGAGCAAGAACGTGCTGTGCTTCCGGATCGATCACCATGCCGAGGTTCGTATAGACACGACCGTTTCCATCCCCACGGATGTTGAGGTTGCCGCTGATCAATCCACCGGTTCCCGCACGCGGAAGGAGACCATCGGGGCCGAAGGCATAGGTGTTGAAGTCCCAGCTCGATATCTCATTCTGGTAGGTGTAGAGATGCTGTCCGAAGGTAAGTGCGAAGGAGTTCGGACCACCGCCGCCCGGCAGGCGCACACCCTTCGAATACAGCACTACTCCACCGCCCATGCCGGCGCCGCCTCCCAGCGAGACGGCGATCAGATCGTTGTGGCCGGGAACGACGGCGATCTGGCGCGCTCCCCCGACCTCAAAACGCCCGACTGTCTTCTGTGTGGTCAGATCGACCTGACGGACATCGCCTGCCGCCAGAGCCACATAGAGATACTTACCGTCGTCGGAAATCGCGAGGTGTCCCGGCTGGCTGCCTACAAATATAGGCTGCCCGAACTGACCGGTCACCGGATTGATCGAGATGACGCTGTTGCCGCCGGGGCCTGCCTCAGCGGGAATGCTCGCGTAGATCTTCCTGGAGACCGGATCATAGACGATCTCGCGGGTCTGCAGATCGACACGGCGGATAACGTCCGCAGTATAGGTGTCGGCGCAGAGCGGCGTCGCTCGTGCGACACAGAGCAACAGACAGAAGGCAGCGATCCATAGGCGCATAGCGACACAGCCCACCTTTCCAAACCTCGGTTCACCAATGCTCCGAGGAGGCAGAGATCTGAAACGAAAGCTAGGTCCCCGCCGTCAGGCAGAATCTTAGCAGACGACTATCAACTCCAATTCAGACATACGTGAACACAGTGCTTGACCGTTCCCTCCACGGACAATAGAGGTTTCGAGCCTGCTTGAGACTCGGATAGACTCGCCATTCCATCGGAAACTGAAGGACCATGCGCAACCCCGCGCGGAGGAGGAAACATGGCCTGCCATGTCGAAGCGTCGATTCGGAGAACGACATATCACCCGGCATGGAACGCGCTTCGGCGGCATGCTGTGGGTACAAGGAGAACGCATGGGACGCAGTGCTTTGATCGTATGGGGCGGTTGGGACGGGCATGAGCCGAAACCGGTGGCGGACATCATTCAGGGCGTGCTAGAGGGACATGGCTTCGAGGTCGAAGTCTCCGACACGCTGGACGCGTTTCTGGACGCCGACCGGCTCAAAACGCTCGATCTCATCGTCCCTGTCTGGACGATGGGCAAAATCACGGGGGATCAGGTGAACGGCGTCACCGCCGCCGTCCGCAACGGGGTCGGCATAGGAGGGTGTCACGGCGGAATGTGCGACTCGTTCCGCGAAGCGACGGAATGGCATTTCATGACGGGCGGACAGTGGGTCTCCCATCCCGGTAACTCCGGCGTGACGTATACCGTGAAAATCACCGATGCAGGCCACTTCATCACACAGGGCACGGGCGATTTCGCCGTCACTTCCGAACAGTACTATATGCACACCGACCCGGCGAACAAGGTGCTGGCCACGACAGAGTTCCCCTCCCCAGGCGCGGACGGCCCCCATGTCGGGAATGGCCCCGTAGCGATGCCCGTCGTCTGGACCAAAATCTACGGCGCTGGCCGCGTGTTCTACACCTCTCTCGGGCACAACGCCACGACCGTCAACGAGCCGGACCCGCTGCGCCTCCTGACCCGAGGCCTGCTCTGGGCGGCAAAAGCCGAGACGGCCTAGCGAAACCGCAACCATTCGAATCAAAGCGGGCGGGCAAGATTAAGATCTCGCCCGCCCGAACTCTCGCCCGATACCGAAGGTGGGGGTCGAACCCACATGAGGTTACCCTCAATGGTTTTTGAGACCACCGCGTATGCCATTCCGCCACTTCGGCCCAACACGCTCGTAATTATACGGCAGGAGACGCCGTCTGTCAATATTTGTGCCGACACGGCCTCGGCAAGCCGCCAATTCTAGCGTTCTAGGCGTGCTGCCACAGCATGGCAATGTTTCCGTGCGGCGTATCGTGCCTGTCTGAACGCGTATACTCTTTTATGGAAGAACCCCCCCTCGACGACACATCCGATCCCGCAGAGCATTCTGATCTCCCGCCAGCACGGTGTAGACGGCGCCTGCTCCCTGCCACGCGACGGGGCAAGATGCTTCTCGCCACCGCCATTCTCGTGCCGCTGATCGCGGTATGGCTCGACTACTTTCACGGCACGGGATGGAGCCAGAACGCCAACCCGTTGATGTGGTACCACAGACTACGCGGCGAAGACCTGTATCGCACGGACGAAGCCTACTTCGCACATGGCAATCGGGCGCTCCCGGAAGTCGCGCTGACCTTCGACGACGGTCCCCATCCGCAAAGCCGTCCTGAGATTCTCGCCATTCTCAAAACCTACGGAGTCCATGCCACCTTTTTCGATGTCGGCAAGAATATGAAAGCGCATCCGGCCTTACTCGCGCAAACGCTCGCCGAGGGCCATGAGATCGCGAACCATTCCGATACCCACCGCCGCCTCGACAGTTTGAGCGCCAAAGAACGCCACCGTGAAATCAACGATACCGACATCACTTACTACCGGCTTACCGGGAAGCATCTGACGCTGCTGCGGCCACCGGGGATGCGGTACAATGCCGAAGTTTTAGACGACATTCGTTCGATGGGTTACATCACGGTCGGCTACACCACCGCCTCCGGCGATTTCGATAGGACAACCTCACCGGACAAGATCGCTGCGAAGACCCTGCACTGGATTCAGAACGGCAGCATTCTCCTGCTTCACGACTATCCCGGCACGGCGGCGGCCCTGCCGCACATCCTTGACACGCTCAGATCGCGGGGCTATCGCTGCGTTACGGTGTCGGTACTTCTCACCCATCTCCCACAACGACCTCGCAGCGCCGCTGAAGAGTTCCTCAAGGCTCAGGAGGCGGCAGAGACGCGGTGAAAGTAGCCGTCACCAGCCTGGCGGGTGGCGCTGCGGGAACTTCCGCTGTGAATTCGCCCGTATGTCGAGAAAGGAGGCTCGTTGGTATGGACATCGCGCGACTGTTTACCGGCACGATACAAAGAGATAGGCAGGAGTTCGACCAGTTGGTGAATCGTTGTCACCGACAGGCGTATAACGTCGCCTACCGAATGACCGGAAACAGCTCCGACGCCGAAGACCTAACTCAAGAGTCTTTTCTGCGCGCCTACCGCTTCTTCGACCGTTACGACCGCAGCCTGCCGTTCGAGAACTGGCTGTTCCGCATTATGTCCCGAGTCTTCATCGATGAACTGCGGAAACGTCCGAAACTCAAGACTCAGTCCTTGGATCAGCCTCTTTGCGGGGGCGATGGCGAGTCGGAATTTCTGCTGGAGATCCCCGATTTCGCATCCAATCCGGAGCATATGGCGCTCTCGCATGCGCTGGAAGAGACGCTCCAAACGGCGTTGAACGCGCTGCCGAACGAGTTCCGTGTGGCCGTCATACTCGCCGACATCGAAGGACTCTCCTACGAGGAGATCGCGGAGATGATGAACTGTTCGCTCGGAACGGTCCGCTCCCGCCTGCATCGAGGACGTAAAATGCTGCGCTCAAAAGTTCAAATGGCAAGACAACAACAAAATCAATGTATAGGAGAGACGCGGTGAACTGTCGTAAAGTGAACCAGCTTCTATCCGCCTATATGGATGGAGAACTGCGCGGTGTCGAACATCGCCAGGTTTTTGAACATCTGGCCCGTTGTCCTGAATGCCTTGAGGAGTATGAATCCTTTCTTCAGATGAAGCGTATGCTTGGCGTCATGCGGACGCATCAACCTTCTGCGGACCTCGAAGCACGAATCGCCTACTCGGTCACCTGGGACGCGACCCAGGCGGCTAGTCGGACGCCTGGAATGATATGGATGCGCTTGCGGATGCAGGTGCAGGACCTTTTCGCATCCCCGCAAGGTCTGGGCCTGGGAGCGATGGCTATTCTCGGCGTCTATGCCGTCGTGCACCATCTGCCCCTCGCGACCAACGCGGGCTCCTCGTCTACGATCGTCTGGCAGCAGACACCGACCTCCGTCACTGAGCTGACGGCAGGTCTGGCTCCCTCCGAGCCAGAGCGCTTTTTTCGACCGCCTGTCTTCCGCTCAGGGGAGCCTTCCTATCCCGAAACGGCTGGCTTCTACCCGGTAGCGTTACGCACACTCGAACCGGCCCGACCTGTGCGCACCGAATATCGTTTCGATAATTTTCAGCCGCGCTAAGTGGTTCGCCACGACCTGTGCCCAGTACGACCCGGTGTTTGACACGCCGGGTCGATCTATTTTAGGCCGAATTGCATTCTCTGCCCTGCCTACTGAACGGAAGGGGCCAATGCTCCGTCTACATATTATCGAGGTGAGAACGGCAGCCTGTAACTTGAATCTTCCAGAGTCGTCCATAGTAACAACAGTTGTGTCCTATTCCGCTGTAAGTCAGGAGAGTGCCGATATGCGAAATGAGTTGACCGTGTCGAGAGGTTACGGAGAGCCGCGACAGTCTGCCGAAATCGATTCTACTCGTCATGAAGCGACCGGACGAATGCGTAGAGCGACCTCCATCGCTGCCGTCCTCGGTTGTCTCGCTCTCCTCGGGACCCCGACTGTCCGTGCCCAGGAACCGGCGGGAAAGGGCAAACCTGCTGTCACGGCGCTTGCCAGCCTGCAGGACGCTTTCGCCGGTATTGCGGATGCCGTCGAACCGGCGGTTGTCACGGTCTACAGCACCAAAACGCTCAAGGGTTCCGAAGAGCTGCCGCAGGGTCTGAACTCCCTGGAGCGCGGTATCCGCAGATCGACCGGGACAGGCAGCGGTATCATTATACGCAAAGAAGGCTGGATCCTGACGAACGACCACGTCGTTGGAGGAGCGGACAAAGTCTCCGTTAAACTGCACGACGGCCGAGAGTTCACTGGCACCGTTCTCCGGGACTTCCGCAGCGACCTGGCCTTGATAAAGATCAATTCGCCTACGGAACTTCCGTTCGCTCTTCTCGGCGACTCGGACAAAGTGAAGATCGGTCACTGGGCCATCGCGATCGGCAGTCCCTACCGCTTCGAGGGTTCGTTTTCCGTCGGGGTCATCAGCAGCTTGAACCGTCTGCAAAAGATCGCAGACGGCTCCGGAACCCACGAACGCCTCTACCCGAACATGATGCAGACCGATGCCGCTATCAATCCAGGTAACTCCGGCGGACCCCTCTGCAATCTCAACGGCGAAGTCATCGCGATCAATACGGCCATCGAGAGCGACCACACCGGCAATGGAGGAGGTAGCATCGGCATCGGCTTCGCCATTCCCATCAACTCTGCGAAGTTCGTCATCGATCAACTGTTGTCGAAAGGCCACGTTAGCTACGGCTATCTCGGCGTCGCTCCCAAAACAGTATCGCCCCACTCGGCTCTGGCTCTCAATGTGCTCTACGGCGCGCTCATCGATACCGATCCGACCGCCAATAGTCCCGCAGATAAAGCCGGCATCAAGGTTGGCGATGTCGTCACGGCGGTCGGCAGTAGAGCGATACATAACGAAGCGGAGCTCCGCACAATCATTGCACAGACTGCTCCAGACACAAAAATCGAGTTGACCGTCGTCCGGGACGGCAAGACCCTGCCCCTCACCGCCACCGTTGCGGAAGCGGAGGCGCGCGTTATCGACACGGAGAAACCCCATACCGGAACAAAAGCGAAACTCGGTATCGAAGTCCAGCCGTTGACCAAGCATCTTGCGGAGCAGACAGGATTCTCTCCGGACCAGGGCGTTCTCATTAAAGCCATCGACACCAGCTCCTCCGTTTCCGATAACGAAGAGCTGTCGGAAGGCTGTCTCATCCTGAAAGTCAACAGTATGGAGACCCCGACCGTGCAGGCCTTCCAGAACGCCATCAAGAGTCTGAAGTCCGGCGACATGGTAAAAATCGTCTATTTGAAACCCGGCACCGACCGGGATCCCGGCAAACATTTCACCATCGTCGAGGTCGATTGAGAGGCAACACTCCGGCCCTCTTGCCGACACGGCAAGGGGGCCGAATCTCATCAGAATAGGCTCTCAAACACCCTCAAGGATGCGCAGGTAAGCCTCTTCCAGGGTTTCGCGTTTGGGTATGAGGGCCAGTAGTTTGACGCCGTTTTCAACCAGAGCCGCCGCCAGTTCAGGAATATCGGCATCTGAGCGTAGGGTCGCCGCGAAACGCGTGATCGGCACCCGTTCCAGTCGGAGCTTTTGAACGATACTGCGTACCGCTCTCAGAGCCGCGTCGTTCATCTCGTGCACCTCCACCTCCACCGTAGAAGCAGCCATCAGCAACTCCGGTATCGTGCCTTCCGCGACGATCTCCCCTTGCTTCAGGACCGCCACCCGATCACAGGTCGCCTCGACCTCGGAGAGGATATGGGAGTTCACGAGGATAGTCTTGCCCTGTTCGCGAAGCTCCTCCACGATCTGCCGCACGTCACGTCGCCCCAGAGGATCCAGAGCTGAGGTCGGTTCGTCCAGAATGATGAGATCCGGATCGTGCACGATGGCCTGTGCCAGCCCAAGTCTTTGCTGCATTCCCCTGGAGAACTCGCGTATTTTCGATGCGCCCCGCGTTTCCAGGCCAACGCGCTCCAACACGAAACCGATACGCGCCTCCAGTGGCCTGGCGGCCATACCGGCCAATCGGCCGTGCAGGCGCAAAAACTCCGTCGCGGTCAGAAAATCGTGGAACTGAAACTTCTCAGGAAGAAAGCCGATCCGGCTGCGGAGGGGGATGTCACCGAGCGGCTTACCCAGCAGTGTGGCCCGACCAGAGGTCGGGCGCACGTTGCCGAGCAGCATCATAATGGTCGTGGTTTTGCCCGCACCATTCGGTCCGAGCAGCCCAAACACCTGCCCTGCGGGAACGGTCAGGTTCAGACCCTGAACCGCTCGGAAGGGCCCGTAATGTTTTGTCAGCGCCTCCATCTCGATGGCGTTTACCAACATAGCACCTCGCAGGCTCCGCCCACGCCTCTATTTCGGCGGTGTCGCTGCAGGAGCGTCCGTCCGGATCACCTTGACGACCGTTCGGGTGTGCCACGCCTGCCCGTGCCAGGAGACGGTCGCTTCCACGGTATAGTCGCCTGCTGCCGTGGTAGACGGTAGTTTCAGCGGGAAGCGGGACACACGTTTGGCGTCCTCTCGGTCGATAAAGAGACTACGCTTTTTATTGCCGTCCAGAAGCCAGCCGACGGGCAGGACGTTTAGCTCGACCTCTCCACGGAAATGATTGGGCACCGCGCTGGTTACTTCGACATCGACGGCCAGTTTGGTCTGCCCCGAGACGACGACGGGCTGTGGCTCGCTCGACATCTGCACCTGTAGGGCATCGACAACGGTGAAGGCCGCCGCCGACTGAATCGTTTTGCCGCCGTCGAGATCCACCGCGACTGTGAGCAAGTAGGAGCCGACCGACAGGTTTTCCGGCAGGACCGTCTGATAGGTCAGCTTCTGCTTCTTCAGGCCGGCGATCGGCTTGACATTGACCTCGCGCAGGGTGTTGACGACATTGGCGCTCAGACCGGTTCCTGTCCAGAGCACACTCTTGATGACCACATTCTGGTCGGTCTGGTTGGTGAGTTCCAGCGTCGCGAACAGTTTCTGCCCGGCGACGCATTTCAGGTCGGAGAGCGTCAATTTAGGGTTGATACCGGCGACACCGGTGACGCGTGCCACCGCCAACGTCGCTTCGAGGAGCAGATGCGGCTCGAACGGCGCGGTGGCCGTGAAGGCCGTGACCGGGCCTGCCGGAAGAAACTCCGCGCGCAGGCCGAAATTCAGGCCGACGCGGGGCTGCAGGCTGGCCGTGTTCTTCGGAATGGCTATCTCCAGTATCTGAGTGCCGTTTACCAGTTTTTGCGCCACGATGATCGATTTCGGATCGATGGCCGTGTCGTTCCAGACAGGAGTATCTTTGCTGTTCGAGGCATCGAGCAGGCGGGCAGAGACGACGGGGGTGCCGCCGTTCGAGACGCTGCCAATCAGAATTTCGATATTGTCCGCGCCGCGCAGCCAGCCGTCCCCGTTAAGATCGACGTCGAAGAGCACGTTCGCCGCGCCTTCGGTGCGCGTTGCCAGATAGAGGAAGTTGTCGTCCCAGTTACAGTAGACCGTTCCCTTGATGGGCCCCTCTGTAATCGTATAGAACGGATCCCACTCCCCATCCCCCAGCACACCGTCGATCAGGGGCGTACGTTTCAAGCGCTGGGGGTCGGCGGGATAGCGCGGACGTTCACGAAATTTAATCGGCGGAATTTCTACGGGCGCTGCCTGTGGGGCCGCTGCGGCCAATCCCTCTTTCGGTTCCGACTTGTCCTGCGCGAAACTGGCCCCTCCCAGGCACACCATCGCAAGTAAAATAAAAAGGGAGGGTCTCGGCACTGACGAACCGGATCTACGCCCTCGATCGTGCAGAAATGCGCTTTGAAACCATAGATGTAGCGGCACAGACATGCTTCCCTCCCCGTATCTGGTGTTTCCCCTATGTTACACGTTTGTGTCGGTCGCTGTCAAGACGGCATCTGTCTCACCAGGAGACACCGCGCCGATCGCCACGTCTGGAAACTCTGGAAGCGGTACAGGGGTATACTAATAGGTAGGTGCAGACGTACACTTTCTCCGGAAGGAGCCCGACCCTTCATGCCGCTTATCGATAGCTACAACCGAACCATCGACTATCTCCGAGTCAGCGTTACCGACCGATGTAATTTTCGTTGCGTCTACTGTATGCCGGAGGAGGGGGCCCCGGTCTCCCACAAATCGCTGATCCTCTCTTTCGAGGAGATCGAGCGACTGGTAAACATCGCCGTCGGACTCGGTATGACCAAGATTCGGCTGACGGGCGGCGAACCGCTTGTGCGTAAAGACATCGAGCATCTCGTTGCGGGCATCGGCGCGATACCGGGGCTGCGAGACCTTTCAATGACGACGAACGGCTCCGTTCTTGCCCGCCACGCCGACAGCTTCGCCCGGTCTGGACTGAATCGCATCAATATTAGCCTGGACACACTGCGTCCGGAGCGATTTACGCGGATCGCCCGTCGCGGCGATTTAGGCGCGGTCATGGACGGGATCGCGGCCGCGCAACGGGCCGGCCTCACGCCGCTCAAGCTGAACTGCGTCGTCATGCGCGACTGGAACGATGATGAGGTCGTAGACTTCGCGCGCCTCACGCTGACTCAGCCCTACGACGTGCGTTTTATCGAGCTGATGCCGATCAACTGGTCCCAGGGCGACGACGGCGGTATCGGGATGGAAGCGTTCTTCGCGCTCGCCGCCCCGCTGCCCGACTACCAGCGCAACAGTAACATTACGCTCTACGCTCGCCCAGAGCTTCCTACCCTGGAGCAGACATTCCGGCTCGCCGAAACCGCCCCTGTCGGGCAGCTCGACGCCACCCAGATGAGACGCGCCTTCGTCGCGACTGCGGAGATGAAGGCCAGAATTGAATCGGCCCTCGGTCCGCTGGAACCGGCCGAGGTGCAGGTGAATGGCCCGGCACGATCCTATCGCCTTGCCGGCGCCTGCGGCACGATCGGGTTCATCAGCCAGATCACCAACGATCTCTGCCTCACCTGCAACCGCCTGCGCCTCACCGCGGACGGGCAGTTGCGCCCCTGCCTGATGGCGGATGGGGAGGTCGACCTGCGCACCCCGCTCCGTGAAGGCGCAACGGATACAGAGATCGCAGATCTATTCCGCATGACAGTTCTACACAAGCCGCGCGAGCATCGCCTCGAAGATGGGATGGCGCCGGTTCACCGCAATATGAGTCAACTCGGAGGATAAAGCAGACGCGATGCGGAAAGTTCGTTATGCGGTTGCACAGGCCGGCGACATTCCGCCGGATGTCGGCAAAGTCGTTCCACTGGGAGAAGATGGCGCCTGCACACTCTTCCATCACGCGGGAAGGTGGAGCGCGGTCGGAAGCCTCTGTCCCCATCAAAACGCCTCGCTTGAGGGCGCTCCCGCGCATGGCGGATACGTGACCTGCCGACGGCACGGCTACCGATTCGAACTTAAGTCCGGCGACTGTGTAACAGTTGGTGGCTATGGAATCCCTGTCTTCGAGGTTTCTATCGAGGCCGATACCGTCTACGTCAGCGTCTGGGAATTCGACTGACCTGACTCGTTATGCAAGTACCTGGTGACGACTATGTTAAAATACGCAGACAACGCGCGCAGCCGTATTCAGGACGGCCTCAAAAAGTATAGCCGCATCGTTGGGCAAGCGCGCCAGCGCGGCATGAACGAACGTGACACTGCCGACATCGTCAAGGCGATGCTCGGTGACATGCTGGGCTACGATCCGTTTTTCGACGTCACCGCCGAGATCAGCGTTCGGGGCCAAAACGCCGACTACGCCGTGCTGATTGAGCGTGAGGTCCAGTTCTTGCTCAACGTCAAGAGTCTGGCCGTCGTCCCGAATGCGGCGCATCTGCTGCGCCTCAGCGGCTCCTCCGCCCCACCCTATGCGGAATGGGCACTGCTGACGAACGCCGACATCTGGTCCTGTTATCGACTTGGCGTCGGGCATGACCGCCACGCGGAGCTGGTTTTCCGAGTCTCCCTGCTGGACACTACCTCCGCGGACGACAAGGCCCGGCTTTTCTACCTGGTCTGCAAAGAAGGGGTCCAGGACGGGGCGCTTCAAGACCACTGGGAACGGTTTCGCGTGCTTAATCCCGGTCGGATTGCGTCGATGCTCCTCTCGCCCGATGTCCTCAACCTGCTGCGGCGTGAACTTCAGCGGACGGCCAACTATCGTATCGATGCGCAGAGCCTCTATGCCATTCTTACGAGGGACATCCTGCGGCCAGACGCGCTGGCGGCACGTAATGGCCAGGATGGGGACATTCCCAACCAGCCGCACTGTTTCGCCTATGTACGCGACTCTCGGGATCCCGAGACATGGCGCCTCCTGTATCGAAATCTCGACACGACGCCGAACGCCGAACGACTGACACAGGCCGTCGCCGAACTCTCTGGAGACGCCCGCGCGCTGGGAATTCCGGCTGATGACGTCCCGCTGGTGAAGGAGCGGCTGCGGGCTGCCTATTTCGACCTAGGCGTCGCCCCGGACGAACTTCCCGATCTGCTAAGACGCTGAATTCGCCCGGGCATAGGCACCAGGCACTTGACTTTGCCTGTCCCTTTCCTCTACAATAGGCAAATTGAACCACTGGCTGTCTCTTCCGCGCGTCGTTACAGGATGCGCGTGTCACTGAACTATGCGAACTGAAGAATTTAAATATGAGCTCCCGCCGGAGTTGATCGCTCAGACCCCGGCGGCGCGCGGACATTCCCGACTGCTCGTTGTGCACAGGTCCGATGGCAGGCTGGAACATCGCCGTTTTGAGGATCTGCCGGAATATCTGTCCGAAGGGGACACTCTCGTCCTGAACGACACCCGCGTCACCGCGCGACGGCTGATCGGACTACGCGAGGCGGGCCAGGAAGCCGAAGTGCTGTTGCTCAGGCCGAGCGGTCTAAAAAGTTGGGAGGCGCTCGTGCGGCCTGGCAAGTCGCTGCGGCCCGGCAAGAGCCTTACACTTTTCCGAGGGGACAGGCACACTCCCTTCGTCCAGGCCCTCATCACGGCCACAACACCGGACGGGGGCCGCATTCTGGAACTGGATTCGACAGTCGAACGGGACGCGCTCTCCGGATGGGGCGTCGCTCCTCTTCCACCGTATATCCACACGCCATTGCCTGCAGCGGAAGAAGAGCGCTACCAGACGGTCTATGCGCAGGGGGGTGGGTCCGCAGCGGCGCCGACCGCCGGACTCCACTTTACGCCGGACCTTCTCGCTCAGATGGAGAGGAACGGGGTTGGGCGCGCGACCGTCACGCTCCATGTCGGTGTCGGAACCTTCCGGCCGGTACGCACCGAAAACGTCGCCGACCATGAAATGCATGGCGAGTGGGTGCATCTCTCTCCGCAGGCAGCCGAGGCGGTCAATCATACACGCAGACGGGTCGTCGCCGTAGGAACGACCTCGACCCGAACGCTCGAATCGGCTGCGGCCCGTCGAACGGCCAGCCAACAGCAGAAGGGGGTGCGGGTCGTCGCTTTTGAGGGGGAAACCCGCCTCTTCATCACCCCCGGCTATGAGTATCAAGCCGTGGACGCGCTCATCACCAATTTCCACCTGCCCTGTTCCACCTTGTTGATGCTGGTATGCGCGTTTGCCGGATACGAATCGACTCTCCATGCGTACCGCGAAGCGATTCGCCTGGAATATCGGTTTTTCAGTTTCGGCGATGCCATGTTAATCCTCTGATCAAACGAAGGAAGCCTTATAATGCGACTCGACGAATGGCAAAAATTCATCGAATCCCAGTTTTTAGAAGAGACGACACCTCTTCCAGTACCGGCGAAGCCTACCGTTCTCCCAGCAGGCGAGCAGCAGACGGCGTTGCTCCTGGAAGATGACGCGCTCCGGATAGCGGACGAGACGGCGCACGATGAAACACTTCCACGTCATGATCTTCCGGACGCCGCTCCCGTTGGCTTACCGCCAGCGGACAGCCCTGTAGAAGCGTCGCGGTCCCGCACTCCGGCGCCTACGAAGCCCCGACAGACAGGTTTTGTCGTGCGGTCCGTCGTGGAGTCCCCGGCAGACGAACCTGCCCTCCTCCCTGCAGTCTCACCGGTACCGTTTGAACCCGCGCTGCAACTCGATCCCATCATTCCGGTATTTGCCGACTACCTTCCGGCGAAATCCAACGGCACTGCTAGCGCGCAGATCGATCCTCCGACAATCGCGAACCTTCTCGAGGACGACGTGGCAACGGGTCCGGTATCGGTGCTCTTACCGCTAACATCAGGATTTACGCCCGCTAAGAGCGTCCCCATTCATCGCGCAGATTCCGACACCACCGACGGCCCGCCGGAACGGCGACGCACGAGAGCCCCGCAGGCGCGAAACGTGTCGGCCGAAAATGTGGTGTCCAGCCTCTCGTCGGCAGATCTCTGGTCGCAAGTCCCCCGTCATGTTCAGACACTTCTGGCGCTGGAACGTCGGGAAGAGGAGCGCGAAGTCGCACAGTCGTCGTACAAACGCCCTTTTCAAGAAAAACGTGCCGAACTCATCGCCCGTATTCTGGACCCGGTACTCTCGCTGGAAGATACCGCACGACTGTTGAACGTCTGCCCAACCACCGTCCGCAGGTACACGAACAAGGGAATTTTGACCCACTATCGGAAGGAGCCAGAACGTCCTTCGGCCAACACGACGGAACGAGAAACACGGCAGCGCCGCTTCCGTCTTTCGGATATCCTCACGTTCCTGGAGACTCAACAGACAGCGCTGACATCTGATCGCCTGCAGGAGCGCGTCGCACCAGGTCGTCGAAACCGGTCCGCCGCCCCGCTGGAATCGGCTGCCCAAGAGTAGACCGGGTCGAAGGCGCCACAGGGTGGGAACAGAGCAAACGTGCGAATACCGTCTCAAATCAAGAACCAACCGAATGATCCCTCTCCGCCGACCGAAGGTGCGCTGCGCATCGGACTTTTTTCGGAGAGTTTTCGACCTGTGCAGAACGGCGTCACGACCTCCCTCCTGACCCTGATCGACGGTCTGCGCGCCCGAAAAAACCGCGTGTGGGTATTCGCTCCCGAAAACGACCAGCAGATAGAGCCGGAAGTCAACGTGTTGCGGTTCCCCTCGTTCGTCACCTCGCTCAATCCTGGCTATCCCCTTGCCTATCCGTTCCTGCCACGCTTGGCGCTCGCCACCCAGTTTCATCGGCTGCGCCTTGACGTCGTTCATACCCATACGCCATTCGTCCTGGGCCTTACCGGCGCCAATCTTGCCTTAAGCCGGGGCGTGCCACTCGTGACGACCTTCCACACCTTCTATTCACAGTACAGTCACTATGTGCCTCTCTTTCCCGACTCCATGACTCAGAACCTTCTCGAAGTCTACCTGCCGTGGTATTACAACCGCTGTGCTGCAATTCTATGCCCGTCTGAGGTCGCCGCGGAAACGTTGCGACAGATGGGTGTCGAGAGCCCGATCGATGTCGTTCCGACGGGAATATCTCTGCCGCGCCCTGAATATCGAACGGCTCAAGCCCGCGCGCAAACCCGAGAATCGCTGGGGCTCGCACCAGACACGCCGCTGCTGCTGTTTGCGGGCCGGCTGGCGCAGGAAAAGAATCTAAGTTGGCTGCTGGCCAATTTCGGCAAAGTGATGCATACCGTTCCAGGCGTGAAACTCGCTCTTGCAGGCGACGGGCCCTATCGAGACGAGCTGGAACTGGAATCCGAAAAGCTACAGATCCGGGAGTCTGTGCTCTTCTTGGGTCCACTGGCCCGCCGACAACTTGACCCGCTGCTGGCCGCTGCGGACGTTTTCTGCTTCCCTTCGCCCTCGGAAACCCAGGGGCTGGTTATTGGGGAAGCACGCGCTTCGGGAACACCGACGGTCGCCATCGACGCCGGGGGCGCGCCGGAAACCATCCGCGAAGGCATCGACGGTTTTAGGGTGGCGGAAGGAGATAGCGATCTGTTCACGCAGCGGATCGTGCAGTTGCTATCCGACAACGAACTGCGGGAACGGATGCGTTGTAATGCCCTCCGCAACGCGCACGACTTCGTCCCTGAACGCATGATCGACCAGGTCGTGGACATCTATGATCGGGTTCGCCGCCAGAACCCTCCCAGTGGCCTGGCACGATTGCGGCTGTTCAACGGTGACTTCGACTGGGAAAATTTCGGGCAGTCCATACGGGAGAAACTCGGCGGATCGCAGCGGGCTTAAGTGCCATAAGGAGAAGATTTGGGACACATTTTAGCGGCTCTGAGCGACTGGATCAAGGGCGTTATCGCGAGTGGAGGTTATGTAGGAATCTTGCTGTTGATGGCTCTGGAGAGCGCCTGTATCCCCCTGCCGAGCGAGGTTATCATGCCGTTCGCCGGAGCCCTGACGACGGTCGCCGTCGCTGCCAGCGTCCATCGATTGCCCTTGAACCTTCATCTAGTGGCTCTCGCGGGAGCGGTCGGTTGCGCGCTCGGGTCGGCGCTGGCCTTCGCGGTCGGAGCAAGAGGCGGGCGTGAGTTTGTCTTCAGATGGGGCAGATATATTCTGCTGCGCCGCAGGGATATCGAGAAATCGGATGTATGGTTTCAAAAACACGGCGCGGCGGCGATCTTTTTCTCGCGCCTGCTCCCTGTCGTGCGGACCTTTATTTCGCTTCCGGCCGGAATCGCGCGTATGCCGTTTGTGCCGTTCATAACGCTCTCGTTCCTCGGTTCCGTTCCCTGGTGTTACCTGCTGGCTTATGTCGGACAGAAACTGGGCGAAAACTGGGACAGCTTGAAATCCTACTTTCATGGCGCTGACGCCGTCATCGGCGTCGTACTGTTGATTGCACTGGGGATCTGGCTGAGGCACCATCTGCGTCCCGATCCTGAAGAGGCAAAAACGGACTGACTCCTCCTCTGCCTCTTCAAAAACAGACTACCCGCCGACCCCTTTAACGGAGTCCGCGGGAAGTTCCATGTTAAGCCGGGCGTTCCGGGCACGCGTCCGAACCGGTCCGAGCGTCTCTATTGAGAGACAATTAGCCGCCGCGCCCTGGGCGTCCACGGTTCGTCGAATTCGAGGATCCTTTCGAACCGGACCCACTATCCGACGAGTTATCGGACGACTTATCCGAACTGTTTCCCTTGCTCGGAGCTGGCTTCTCGGGCTCCCGTGCAGGAGGATTGGGACGCGGCTCGCTGCGGGTCGGTTCACTCCGCGTCGGTTCGCTCCTCGGTGCCGTGGGCTGCGCCTGACGTGGAGACTCGGACCGCGTTGGCTCACTCCTCGGTGCCGTGGGCTGTACCTGACGCGGTGACTCGGAGCGCGTTGGCTCACTTCTCGGTGCCGTGGGCTGTACCTGACGCTGTGACTCGGAGCGCGTTGGCTCGCTGCGATTAGGCTCGCTTCTCGGCGGCGCCGTCTGGGTGGGACGCGGCGTGTAGGTCGGAGACGTATCGCGCGGCGGAGCGCTCTCTGAACGCGGAGAGGTGGCCGGTCTATAGTTCGGAGTGCCACTGTCTCGGGAAGGTGACGAGGTTCCTGAGCTATTCGAGCCCGTGTCACGCGTCGGCCGAGTCGTCCGATCACTGCTGCTGCTACCGTCAGAAGAACCGCCGTTCGGGCGCGACCGAGAGATACCGAGGCTGGCCCGCGCCTGAGCTGCCGCCTCCGCCGCCGGGTTGCTGCTTCCCCTCGTATCGTTCCCAGGCGAACGCCTGTCCGGAGTGCTGCCCGTCTTAGATTGAGTGGTACCAGGCTGCGCGGTCCCGGTGCGACTGTCGCCCGTCCGTGCAGTGGAGTCTCCGCGTGGCTGCACCTGAATTCGGGCGGGATCACGCCCTGTCGTTCCAGTGTGGCCGACAGAACCGGTACCCGTGCGATCGGTCGGGACGGATCGGTCGTTGCGGTTCACATTTGTGGAAAATTTCGTTCCGACCGTCGGTCGGACGAACTGAGTCTGAGACGTCGTCACGACCTTGCCTGTCGGCGTGATCGGCGCGCTGTTCTGCGCGATGGAAGGCATGACCGCAGCACGATAGACAGGGCGGGCCGACAGGTTGGTTGACGCCTGTGGCGCAGCGATAAACGTCCGTGTCGGCGTCATCGCCTGCCGTGTCGGAACGACGGACATCGGTCCGGCGAGCGGTGCTCGGCCCTGCAGCGGCGCGGCAACGGCCCGGCCGCGCGTGAACAGCGAGTTGTCCGACTTCGCGACCGCCGCATACACTCCCCTGCCGCCAAAGTCGGTGGTGCGTACCGAAGTCACACCGGCAGCATTCCGGGAGTTGACCGGAATGAACGCGCTGCGTCCGTTGTAGACGGTGTTATTGTTGGCGGCGTAGGACTCCTGGGAAAGTCCGAGGCGGTTGTAACTCGCGTTGTTATTGTTGTAGACGTTCGTGATGTTGGTCACGTTGTTGATGTAGGTCACGCGGTTTACATAGCGGGTATCGTAGACACGCGCGGTGCAGTAGCCGTACTCCGTAGGATAGTAGACCGCCGCTCCGCCGATGGCGAAGTAGGTGGCCCAATTACCGGAACGGAAGCCGAACCCAAAGGTCGTCGGGTACCGCACTTCGGAGGGCGCCAGCGGGCACCAGCCTACCTGTCCGCCATACTCGCTGAAGTGTACGACCGCCGGACTCCAGTACTGGTTGACCGGCCCCGGACACCAAGCCCAGCCATACGGTCGGCTGATCCAGGTTCCGTAGTGATACGGCGCCCATCCCCAGTCCTCGTTGGAAACCCAGGTCCAGCCGAACGGGTTGACCCACGTCCACTGTCCGTCGTGGTAGGGTCGCCAATCGGAGGAGGTGACGCGGGGACACCAGACCCAGCCGGACTGGCTGTCGTTACGCCAGGTGCCGTTGTCGTTCAGGTCGTCCGCAACGATAGCGATGTCGGCAGGCAGATGCTCGCGCTCAACCGTGTTCTCGGCGCGCGCCAGCGTGTCGTCCCTGTCCTGGTTCCACCGGTCCCAACTGTCAGGGCGGGGAATATTGCGCACGTTGTACGGCGAGTTGGAGCCGCTCAGATCGAGGTAATCGCCGCCCTGCAGGTCGGCTTTGCCCTGCCCTCCCTCTATCGTCGCCTTGCCGGACTTTACCGCCAGCTCCAGACCGTTGCCAACGCCGACGCGTAGGCTCGCAGGTCCTGCCGCCTTGATCGAGCCAAGCGGGGTATTCACCTGATAGACGCCGCGATCATGACGCAGGCGCAGGGACGCCAGCCCGTCCGTCATTTTAAGTTCGGTAAACTCGCCATCGCTGTCACTGTACAGCGTCTGCAGGGTGACCACCGCCCCCGTCCCAAGACGCAAAAGGCTGCCATCGTCGAACTGTATCTCCGCGCGTCCGCCTTCGGACACCCAGATCTGCGCGCCTTGGCGCAGGGGAAGGTTCCGGGTCGCTGCGGACCAATCGGAACTCTCTTCCGAGCGCCAGGTGACATTGCCCCGTACAAACGAAATTCGTGCGAGACGCACAGGACCGGTATTTTCCTGGGTACCTGCGGCCGAAACAGGGTCGGGGCGGCGCACTCCGCCGTCTTCGGTAACGGCATATCCGCCATCGGAAGCGCCTTGCGCGTGTCCGCTCTGTGTGGCGGAGACGCCAGTTCCTAACAACAAGCCGAGAAGAACCAGACACCCGCGGGAGCGTTGTGTATTTGCGAGCATGGGAACTCTCCTTCATAAGCCCTGTTCAGAAATGGGACGCAATCATTCGACAGGGTTCGCAAACTATTCTGTTTCTAATCTACGATAGTCGGACGTCTGCGTGACACCCGGAGTTCCGTCGAACCAAAAATGTTCGTTTCCCCCTCATGTCGGGCAAACCTCAAAATCGCCAGGAAGTCTATACCAGACCAAGAAGAGCGTCCGAGACTATGCGGTCGAGTTCAGGCGCGTCATTTTCTTGTTGATCGCGGAGATCTCGTCCGTGATATGGTCGTAGACTTTCTGCACGTCGAGCGTCTGAATGAACATGGCGAGCCCATCGATCTGTCCAAATGAGCGAGACATCTCGATGAGCAGCATCGTCTTCCGGTAGACGATGTCATTTCCCTGCGACAGCGATTGAATCGCCGTATCGAGCGCCTCGTGCAGTTGACGCTCACTCGACAGGAGATCGTTCAGGTTTCTCAGGGTTTCCTGCCGGTCTTCTTCGTTAATCGGGTTCATTTTACGGTGCCTTTCCCGCTCTCTACCCTTCCGAAGTTTCGAGGATCAGTGCGGCGCCATGAGTTTGTAGTCGGGGGTGGGAACGAGCGACATCAGCCCGCCTCCGGGGATCGTCAGGCCGTCCATGAACCACACGAGCAACTGGTTCGTCGTCTGGTTTTGGAAGATTAGGTCCGGCTTTCCATCGCCGTTGAGATCCTCCACCGCATGCACCTGCCAGCCGAACGGAGGAACATAAGTGATCGCTCCGCCCCCTGCAAACTGGCTGCCGTTCATATACCAGACCACGACCTGATTGTTCGACTGGTTCTGGAAGATGATGTCGGGCTTGCCGTCGTTGTTGAAGTCGCCCACTCCTACCACGTTGTAGCCGCCAACAGGAACCTGAGGTACCGAGACACCGCCCGTTACAGTAGCCCCGTTCAGGAACCAGATCACCAACTGACCTGTCCCCGACTGCTGGAAGAGGATATCGGGCTTGCCGTCGCCGTTGAAGTCCCCGATCCCCACGACCTTGTAGCCTGGACCCGGCTGGAAGGAGATCTCCTCTCCGCCTCCGACAGTGGTGCCCGCCATGTACCAGACGACGATTTTGCCGGTCGTCTGGTTCTGAAGGACGAGGTCGGGATTGCCGTCGTGGTTGAAGTCGGCGCATCCCACCACCTGCCATCCAGCGGGAGGCAGATAGCTGACACTGCTTCCTCCGAGGATGTCGAGGACGCTGGTGAACCAGACGACGACGAGGTTGGTAGCCTGGTTCTGAAGGATCAGGTCGTTGTGACCATCGTAGTCGAAGTCGAAGGGAAGCCGGGCGACCACCGTAAACGCGACCGAGGGGCTAGTCGTTCCGAGAGTGGCGGAGAGGGTAAGGTGAGCATCTGTGCTGACGAAAGAGGTCTTAACAGCAGCCGTGACGGTCGTGGATCCTGCGGCCACCGTGACCGAGGCGGGAACGGTTGCAGCCACAGTGTTACTGCTGGCGAGGCTGACGCTGATGCCGCCTGTGGGAGCAGGACTATCGAGGGTAAGAGTAAGGGTGGCGGACGACAGCGACTTAACAGTGCCGGGGTTGACGGCGATGGAGGCAACCAGTGGAGCCTGAACGGTCAGGGTGCCCGTCCGTGTCTGACTGTTAAAGGCGGCGGTGAGCGTGGTGACTGCATCAACCGCGACAGCTCTGGTCGTGACCGTGAAGGTGGCGGTCTTCGCGCCAGAAGGAACCGTTACCGAGGCGGGCACAGTGGACGCAGCGTTATCACTACTGAGGGTGACGACCGCGCCTCCCGTAGCCGCTGGGTCGCTGATCGTGACGGTGCCTATGCTGTTCAGTCCGCCTTTGACACGGACAGGTGCGACGGTTACACTGGACAGGTCGGGCGGCGTGAGAATGAGATTAGTGCCGGTTGAGCTGTTGTTGAACGACATGTACACATTGACAGACGTGTTGGCCGATACGGCCTTCGTGGTGATGAGGAAACTCGCTGTGGTCGCCCCAGCGGCGAACATCACAGAAGCGGGGTTGCTTACAAGTGCGGTATTGTCGTTGCTGATGGCGAGCACAAGTCCACCTGCCGGTGCGCCGGTGCTGATGACGACCGTTCCGGTCCTGTTCTGGCCGCCGGGCGCCCGTAAAGGCGTGATGTTGAAGCTCGTGATGTCCGGTGGTCGCACGTCGAGGTTGGCCGTAACTGCCGCACCTCGAGTGGCCGTCAGGACGACAGGCGTAACGGTCGCGGTGGCGCTCGTGGTAAAAGTGAAGGTGGCCTTCGTAGCGCCCGCAGCCACCGTCACTCCAACCGGCACACTGACCAATCCGGGTTTGCTGCTGCTCAGCGCCACCGTGAGGCCGCCCGTTGGCGCGGGGCCAGAAACGGTGACGGATCCCGTAGCGCTATCGCCGCCGCGCACACTGATGGGAACCGAGAGCGAGAGCACCATTGGGGTCTGCACCGTCAAACTTGCGGTCTTGGTCTCTCCACTGAGGGTAGCCGAGAGCCCGACGGCGGTATCGGCGCCGACAGCGTTGGTCACGACGGCAAATGTCGCAGTATTGCTGCCCACCGCGACGGTGACGGTCGTCGGCACCGAGGCGACGGTGCTACTATTACTGGCCAGAGCGACGACCACACCTCCCGCTGGGGCCATGCTTCCCAACAGGATAAAACCAGTCGCATTCTGGCCACCGAGCACACTTTGGGGAGAGAGACCGACGGTGAGCGCAGCAGGGGTAAGAAGGAAGCCGTGCGTCTGTCCGTTCACGGTCCCCTCACCAACGATCTGCCCATTGTCGTTTATATCTGTGGCTGTCGTGAGATGCCATCCGGATCCATTGGGAAGGAGTGCATTCAGATCGATCAAATGCGATTGATAGCAGAGGATCGCATCTTGCGCTGTAATGGTACCGGTACCGCTATAATTAAACGCGCTACCGACGCTCTGGCCGACGTTGTTGAGGCCCGTGAGGGTGCTGCCGCCGAAACCTGGCAATGTCCCCAATACCTGTGCCTGACTGTTCTGATAGACGACCGCATGTCCGTAGTCGATGCTCGGAAACATACCGCCGACAATGTGCGTGGTCTGTCCCCCAACGATCTGTGCAAGGTCGTTTATCTTATTCGGATTGAAGGTAACGCCGGTAGCGACCGTCAAGTCCGTTAACGCGCCATTGAAGTAGAGGAAGGCATTTCCCGCTAAAGATCCGACGATCTGCCCGGCATTGTTTATTGCCCGCGCCTGGTAAAGGGCGGAGCCATGATCGCCGGGTGTCAGGTCTTGCAAACCGTTCACCGAATCCCAGAGAACGGCATGAGTGCCGTAGGATCCATTCACGACCGCCTCAGAGTTTCCGACGACCTGACCGTTGTCATTGATGCCGAACGCATCACTTTGCGAAAAGCTGCTTGGGGGCGCGATGAGGGATCCGATATCGGTGATACCACCGCCTTGAAACAGCGCCCCGTGGAACTTACTGGTGGGAGAGGGCGTGCCGGTAATATTTCCGGCGACGGCATCATGGCTGTTCAGTGCAGCTCCGTGGCTCTGTCCGTACCCTGCGGCGCTGCCTAGGTCGGTCATCTGACCGTTCTGCCAGAGAAAGGCCCGATCATGGCCTGCAGCATCGGTGGCATAACCCGTAATGTGCCCTGCCTGGTTGATAGCGCTTGCAGTGCTGAGAGTTCCGCCCAATGTTCCGAGATCCGTAATGGTATACTGCGCGTTCGAAGGCAGACCGAGAATGGCGAGAACGCTCACAAGTGCTGACGTGACGAAGCTGGGAAGGAAGGAATGGAAAGCGCGCATGGTATCTCCTCGATGTTTACCCTATCGATGTCCGGGATCCAACTCTATCAGAATACTACCCCATCACGCGCATGATTTCCTATCCGCGCAGAACAGCGCGCTTCATCGCCGCGTGGTCCCATTGGGAGGAAACCCGAGAGACTAGAGGAGAGACCACGCGCATGCCCGGCGTACAGCGAACGGCCCCAGAGTAACTCTGGGGCCGATTTAACGGTTCCGTTGTGGAGATAGACCCATCAAGTATGCTGGAAGACACGCAGGGTATAGGAACCTGTTACCGAGGCTGCAGCGGGGAAACCCTGTGTCCTTACCGACCTGGTAAGTCAATCGTCGTCCCGGAGCATCACGCTGCGCGCTGGCGCTTCCAGATCATCACCATCCCGCTGCTCGTCAACGCGACAAACAAGAGGACGGAGTTGGGTTCGGGCACTGCAGCGACAAAACCATAGTTGACGCCATCGTAAACCTGGACTTTACCCTTGGAGTTGATAGTTCCATCCACGTTATAGGTCGGGACAAGCACCTCTTTCACAAGAAATGTCTCGAAATCGAAGGTGATAGACGGGCCACTATATCCTGCCAGGCCGGTGATGTTGCGGCGCGGCTCGTCGAACAGGAAGGTACTGTCCCCCACAAACGATGTATCGTAATAGGGATTAGGAAGGTTCGCAGGGACGTCCACTGTGTTTTCAGGTGTTCCCGGGGCACCGCCTAAGTTCCAGTTGTCTTTGAGAACCTGAATCCAATGCACGTTCGCAGCAGAAGGGGGGTCAGGCGTTGTCGGGTTGTACTGGACGTGGAAGTCAATTCCGAAGAGATCGTTTGGTACACTTGCAAACGTAGCATAGGTGCGAACGTTCAGCGCTCCGTTGGACAGACCATAATCCGCCGGGACGCTATTGACTATGGGGAAGTCATACAGTTGCCCGTAGGTGTAGTTCTTGGCTCCAGCAGGGGTTGCCACGGTAGCGTTCTGACCATTCAGCACGGTGGTCCAGTTGCCGGTCGGGTCGTTCTGATCGGTCGGATGCGAGGGCTTCAGAGAGACAGACCAGGTCGCCGCTCCCACGGTGAAGTAACTGACGGGATTGTAGTTTCCGGCGGATGAGTTGTTAGGGCCGAGTTTGCCGGCGGTGAGACCTCCATTAAAGACTACGGGGGCGTTGGGGTAGTTTTCGACGACGACCTGAGCTTGCGCAACGTGGAACGACGCGGCCACCATGGTAACGGCAGCGAGAAGAGTGGACTTCCATGTAAATTTCATCATTTCTCCTTATGGTCGGATGAACCCACGAACTATAAAACGGCGTCCCGGTCGGCTAGGTTGCCGCCTGGGCGGCGAGGCTCGAACACCTCACTTTTCCTTGACTGCATAAATCGTGCCAAACAGGCAATTCTTAAGAACTATTTATCGAGACGATCGAGAGAACGGTTCTGGGGTTGGGATAGCCGGCAGACACCAGAAGAGGATAGGAGTAGAGGCGAGGTTAGCACTCTATTGCATTTCAAAACAGAAATAGCCCGTGAGCGTCACCGCTTTCGGGGCCTTATCTGTGTGATATTGTACGGGACAAATCGGGGATTCACGAGAGCACGAGACGGAAGTTCCTATCGTTAGCAGTACTGAAATGTTACAACGATAAAAACTTCACCATTATGAGAGCACTGGGACTCGAACCCAGGACCCACGCCTTAAAAGGGCGTTGCTCTACCAACTGAGCTATGCTCTCATATCTTGCGAAAATATGTTACCCTAACTCGGCCTTTCTGTCAATGCGGGCGGACGCAGAAAGGCCGGTTAGGGCTCCATTTTACCGACTGTTCCGACTCAGGATCCCTTTCAGCACGTCGTCGAAGAGAATTGTCTGTTCGCGAGCGGGGCCGACAGAAAGGGTTGCGATAGGGATACCGACCAGTTCCTGCACGCGTTGGATGAACCGCAGCGCATTCGCGGGCAGATCCTGCATTGCAAGGACCCCGGAGACATCGTCGTTCCAGCCCGGCAATGTCTCGTAGATGGGCTTGAGATCGGTGCGGAATGGCAGGTCGGCTGGCAGCTCGTTCAAGGTTTCGCCTGAATCGGTCCGGTAGGCAACGCAGATCTTCACCTCGTCCAGCCCACACAGCACGTCCAGATGCCCCAGAGACAGACAGCTCATCCCGTTGACCTGCACAGCGTAGCGTAGAATGAGGGTGTCCAGCCACCCGCACCGGCGCGGTCGCCCGGTCGTCGTACCATACTCGTGTCCACGTTCGCGGATATACTCCCCGGTGCTGTCCAGCAACTCTGTCG
Source organism: Chthonomonadales bacterium (assembly GCA_038217285.1). Classification (GTDB taxonomy): domain Bacteria; phylum Armatimonadota; class Chthonomonadetes; order Chthonomonadales; family Chthonomonadaceae; genus JANXLO01. The sequence continues at coordinate 803 of JBBQPO010000011.1, read as the reverse complement.
GGAAAGCGCCCGCGCCGACCCGGGTCGTATACGACTTCGCGACGCCGATCACGCCGTCGATCTGCGTCGGACCTACCCCCGTTCCGATGCAGGCGCCGCCTGCGATGGGATGCGACGAGGTCACGAACGGATAGGTGCCGAGATCCAGGTCGAGCAGGGTTCCTTGCGCGCCCTCGAAGATGACACCACGGTCGCTCTTGGCCGCCTTGCTGACCAGAGAAGCCGTGTCATGCACGTAGGGTCGCAATCCAGCCGCATACGCGCCATACTCGGCCAGAATTGCCTCTGCATCCAGTGGCTCGGCTCCGTAGACTTTCGTCAGCAAAATGTTCTTCTCGGCCAGTACGGCTCGTAGACGCGCGGGGAAACGGGCGGGATCGGTAAACTCGCCCATGCGGATACCGACCCGCGCCGCCTTGTCTACATACGCAGGACCGACGCCACGACCAGTCGTGCCGAGTTTGTTCTCGCCGCGCTGCGTCTCCTGCAGCTCGTCGAGCAGTTTGTGGTAGGGCAGGATGACATGCGCGGAGGCGGAGATCTGAAGGTTGTCGAAATTGACTCCGCGAGCGCGAAGCCCTTCGATCTCTGAAAGCAGGACACGGGGATCGATCACCACGCCATCGGCGATGACGCAGGTGATCGCAGGATTAAGGATACCTGCGGGAATGAGGTGGAATTTGTATACTTCCGTCCCAACGGTTACGGAGTGTCCGGCGTTGTTGCCGCCGCCGTACCGCACGACCATCGACGCGTTGGCCGCCAGGTAGTCCACGATCTTACCTTTGGCTTCGTCGCCCCAC